>CAUUDX010000001.1:0-61230 GCA_963544125.1 uncultured Candidatus Saccharibacteria bacterium
GGAGGAGATCGCCGGTTCGAATCCGGTCGAGCGCGCCACAGATAATTCACCCCTCAACAGGGTGTTTTTTTATGAAAAAAAATATGTCACACTTATTGCATTTATACATAATTTATGTTATTATATCATCAATTGGACTGGAAAGTCTAAGGAGTTTTACAATAAAATACCTGACAATGTCAGAGAAAGGACCCCAAGCGTTATGGTTAAAAATTACGAAAACTCTAACCCAAGCGGTTCATCAGAAAAAATATCTAGGAGAGGTTTTTTAAAATTTGGCGCGATTGCTGCAACATTAGCACTTGCTGCAGGCTGCGGCGCAGAAAAAGTTCAAAGCATAGAACAAACTACTCCAGCTCCTACCGAATCATCATCAATAGGAACAGAGCCTGAAAAACCAACAGAATCTCCAACTCCAGAAACTCAAGAGATAAAAATGGAATTTGTCGGACTAGAAGATTTTGCTAGGAATCTGAAATCATTAGAAGATAAGTTCAAAGACGCTACGGAAAAAGAAAAAGAAAAAGGTAATTATTATACCGATCGGATGAAATATACTACAAATTGGGTTTTCGGAAATCACGGATATAAATCTGAAACTTTTGACTCTGAAAACGGTTATTGGCTTGCGACCGCAGATAATTACGAAAAAGTTCAAAGTGAGATTTCACGCACTATCATGACAGCAATTTATGACGGCGGCATGCTTACATACGCTTACAAAAACGATAGTTCTTTGTTGCCACCAGAAATCGGCATAACCGCAGACGACATAATGAATTCCATTATAGACACCTATACTATCGGCTATGCTAAATCAGAATTAAAGAGAGTAAACTTCAAAGAATATTATGAAACTACAAAAGCACAAATATCTGGTGACACTATAGAAAAGGGTGAGCTAGTAAAGCCTATCAAAGAATACTTTGGCGAAAGGCATGGTGATGCTTTTAATGAGCGTAAACCAGAAGATCCAGAGACAGATATATTACGACCTGTAGGAGGTGATATACGTGACACAGTAGATGACCTTTTTGCGTGCTTTAGTGAAACAAAAGACGGTATACCAGTAAACGGTATAATTAAAAAATCTAGTGTAGTAATAATTAATCCAGGAATTGATCCAGGCGAGCACAAAGGAAATTTGTTTTATCTTAACCAACCAGTAAATAAACCACCTAAGGGCAACGGCGCTCCAGAAGACGGTAAAACAACAATGTTATCTGGAATATTAGTAGACTTAAGGGCTGTAAGCACTGTTTGTGACGGCTCTCACGTTGTTCAAGGTAAAGAGAAAATCCAAATTTGTACAATTCCTGAAGTAAAAGAATTTTACGATACACAAAAACCAAGATAGACTTTAAAAAAATCTTGCATAAACACCTTCATATATGGTTAAATGAAGGTGTTTATGTTTATTAGTGGGCGTAGTTATGGGAATAGCTTAAAATATAAAGCTTTTTATGCGTGCATGAGCTTTATGCTAATGGCATTATTTTCTACTATTCTTACAGCCAAACCTGCTTTTGCTGATGACGGCATCACGGGTAACATAACCAATGGCACTATGACATGTCCGAAACATGGTGTTTTCTCGTATAAGCCCGTTGATCAAGGAGATGGATATTGGATATGCGCGGATGAAAAACAGGGAGCAAGCAGTAACTACACTAGCTTTACGTGTAACACTGGCTACACCAAAGATGAATTTTCAGAGGAACGTAAAATATCAACAATAGATAACAGAACAATTACTTATAAAAAAGGACGTTGTGTCAAGGGCTCGGGTAGCAGTTCGACTAGTACTGTTGAAAAAAATGCCGAAGCACTCGCTAATAAAGCAGGTCAGGATAGTCTAGTAACTCTAATCTCTCCTAAAATTGAGACCAGTCCATGGTATTTGGGGCTCTCAGATGCAGATAAGGTTGCTGCCGGATGTAAGTATCAATCGCTTCCAGGAGCACCATCACAAGCATCAGAGAAGGGGTGGGTCTGTGATGACGCCGCCAAGCAAAAACTCGCGAAAATGTTAATAGGTACGTGTATAGCTAGGGCTGTTAAAACTATCGCTAAACGTACCAATGGAGATACCGGAAGCAGTGCGATGGATGCTGTGTTTACTAGTTGTTTGGCTGGAAATTCCGGAATAGACGAGAAAACTATAAAATCACAAAAAGGTGAAATCGCATGGGATGACATAAAAAAAGATGTAAACACTTCAGGGTCAGCGGCGACCGAAGAAAGTAAAGCAGATGAAGCAAAAAACTCATGTGGCATCGGTGGCATGGGATGGGCCATATGTCCTGCAATGACTTTCATGGGAGGAATTGCAGACCAAGCTTATAATACAATATCAATGTTCCTGGATATTTCTCCTAAAATATTTAGCGACGATTCAAGCACCGGTGGAGCAAAGCAAGCATGGAGCTTCTTTCGTGATATAGCAAACGTTATATTTGTTCTATTATTTTTGTGTGTAATCTTCTCACAAATCAGTAGTATCGGTATAAGCAACTATGGCATTAAAAAAATACTACCAAAATTAATAGTAGGCGCCATACTTATAAACCTATCATTCTATCTGTGTCAACTAGCGATTGATTTATCAAATATTCTCGGTTATTCATTAAAAGAAATTATAGAAAGTGCAGCATCCCAAATAGGAGGAGGAACGGTTGATTGGAGTACCGCGATACTCTCTGGGATTGCCTTGACAGGAACGGCTATATTTGCGTTTCTCGCTATAGGTGGACCTGTATTAATATCGACTTTATTGGTACTTTTGGCTATATTAGTTACATTAATCGTTAGACAAGCAGTTATAATATTACTAGTAGCTGTATCTCCAGTAGCATTTGCAGCATGGTTGTTACCGAATACTGAAGGCCTATTTAAAAAATGGGTTTCTACCTTCAAGGGATTATTAGTAATTTTTCCTGTTATATCACTATTGTATGGAGCTGGAAAACTGGCGGGTGCTATATTAGCGAATACTTCAGAATCTCTAATGCAAATCGCAGCCATGGCAGCGCCTATATTGCCACTAGGAGCCACACCTTTTGTTCTTAAGAGTTCTTTAAATTCGCTAGGTAGTATTGGAGCCAAACTTGGTGGATTAAACAGTGCCGCCGCCGGACGATTAAAAAATTCTGCTTTAAATGACTCTAGATATAGTGAAGCTAAAAATAGATTGAAGACAAAAGCAGCAATGATGAAGGCGAATAGTCGAGCCGGCAATGGTATAATCGGAAGAACTTCGCAGCGGCTCAGAAATAGCAATAACAAGGCAGCCAGAGCTGCTGGTCATTTGCTAAATGTCCGAAGAGCTATAACTGGAGGAGGTGCTGAAGCTCAACAACAAGCAAATGAATTATTTGAAAAAAATGTTAAGAATGAACAAGCGGTAATGGACTCTTTGGGCTTAACAACTGCCGATTGCACACAAATGGTAATAACCGGAAAAGATAAAAACGGCAAAAAAGCCTCAGACGCCGAGCTTGCGGCTGCTGTCGATAAAGTTATGACTAATGGCAGCTTTGACGAGCGAAGGGCGGTCCTGCAGAATGTATCAGATGCAAGTATTAACATAAGAACGCGTGCCGTCAATGGTTCTATGGCAAAAGGAGATGGCGCTATCTTTGGCAGCGGATTTGGCAATGAAGTTATACGAGGTAACGTTAAGAGCGAGCAAGATCTAATAAACATGGCCATAGACAATGCAGCAAATGGAAATGTGAGCGCACAGGACTTAGTTCAAAATGGAAGCGGAACTGCATGGTTGGGTGATACAGTTGAAACCGAACATAAAAACGGTAATGCTAACGCTACCTTAGCAAAAGACAGCCTTAAAAAATCAGTTATTGAAGCTGAAAGTAACCAAAATACTTCAAAGCTCATAACTGGAAAAATGCGTAGCACCTTTACCAAAATCAAAGCATAATCAATTCGTAAATAACATCTTCTCTTGACTTTTTCCATCAAAAATGCTAATATAACCATGAATGGAGTGGTTAATTTCATATAAGCAACTTCTTAATAAGTGGTTGCAGTGGTTTATGTTGCTGATAGCAGGAATGCTGGTGGGCATTTTTCTTAATACCTTAACACACCCAACCTCTGTTTATGCCGCAGATGCAACATGGGATGGTCATGATTTAACCTATTCTAATAAAAAATATACCAGACTAACAGATAACAACAAAGTCAAGAAGTTTAATTTACCTGACAATTCACTTGTTTTCATAAACGAGGATAAAAATAAAAAAGAAGTTAAAGTTATTTATTTCCCGTCAAGCGAAATATCTTCACTAAGTTCCGCAACCTATGCGGTTTATTCTTTTACGCCGCCAGATACCTACGAGCAAACCGACACTTCAACTATTTCAATTGAATCGCCATCTGAAAATTCAACCAGCACTTCCTGTGATGTACAGGGAATAGGATGGTTTATCTGTCCAGTCTCTAACTGGCTGGCTGATGGCATTGATTTTATGTACAATGCACTTCAGGAATTCTTAAAAACTAAGCCATTAGAAACAACCAATCAAAACAGCGGGATTTATCTGGCGTGGGTCATTATGCGAAACATCAGCAACGTGGCGTTTATCGTGGCGTTTTTGGTGATTATCTACTCACAATTGACATCTGTAGGAATTAGTAATTACGGCGTTAAAAAGATGATTCCTAGGTTAGTAATTGCGGCAGTACTGGTCAACTTATCATTTACGATTTGTGCTATATTACTGGATTTATCAAACATAGCCGGCTATGCTTTCCAAGACGCCTTCATGGGAATTAAAAACACCATATCCACCGTAGGAGAAAATACGAGCGCAGGTTGGACGTGGTCAGAAGTTATTATGCTGATATTATCCAACGGAGCCTTAGGTGTTGGAGCGGTCTCGGTAGTAGCCATGGGAGCGGAGCTGTTGCCATTGGCGCTGTCGGCATTAGTAGGAATAGGACTAGTACTTCTCTTAGTACTTCTGATTATGGCAGCGCGTCAAGCTTTAATTGTCATATTAATTATCATTTCACCTTTAGCATTTGTCTGTTACTTGCTGCCCGGAACAGAAAAATGGTTTAAGAAATGGCGAGACTTATTCCTCACGATGTTAGTATTTTTCCCGGCATTCGCTGTAATATTCGGTGGGGCGCAATTGGCTGGAATAATAATTATCCAAAACGCCACTGGAGCAAATGGTGGAATAATGCAAATTTTAGGAATGGTAGTTCAAGTTATACCATTAGCCTTAACACCTATCGTCTTGAAGCTTAGTGGTGGAGTATTGGGTAAATTCGCTGGGTTTGTTAATGACAAGAACAAAGGCTGGTACGATAAGTCCAAAAACTGGGCGAATGATCGTCGTGAAATTACTAGAAACAAGAAATTGTCCAATGAAAATATGAGGCTGAAGCGGTTTAATCCAAACAGTTTCCGCCGTTGGGTAGATCACAACAGCAGACTGCGCAAGAAAAATCTAGAAACATCACAAAAAAATGCCGAAAATTCATTTAGAAATACAGCCAGATACAAGAGGTCAGACTTAGACGCCAGACAAGCCTCCAGGCGATCCGATCTATTATCCGCACAAGATGACAATCGCTATCTTGAAGCGACTCAAGGTTATATGGTAGATGATATATATAATAAAAGGCCATTTTATGATCGCGCTTTAAGGGCTACGACAGCTAAATATTCAACTTGGCGAGATGCTAAATCCTACCAGCAACAAGCCCAATTTATGTCAGATATTAAAGACTTGGAAACTGAAATCGCAACGGCAGGTCTGATTAAGAATAACGCTCAACGTCAACAACATAGTGAATTTGCAGAGCAATTGATAAACAGCAAGGAACTTCGGGAGAAGGCTGGCGGCAACGTATTCAAAGACGAGAATGGCAACCTAATTGGAGCAAATGCCGCTCTAGCTTCAGCCATAGCAACCAGCCGTAGCGAATACGCTAAGTCGGTCGACGAGGCTCGTCAAATTATAAAGCACTACAAATTGGATGCAAAACATAGGCAGGAATTAGCTCTAAACAAAAAATCTATAAGTCTTCCTGGTGGAGTTAATTTATCTGGAGATAGTATATTTGTACGTGAAGCCGCAATTGAAGAGCAGATTAAATACGGTACCGCAACAGAAGTCGCCGAGCTTCTTAGCGAATTGCCGCCAGAATTCTATTCTTCTGCAGCTTCAGCATTAGCAGAATCTGGTGTAAAGAATAAGGCGTCATTCTTGGGCGGTAAACTTATTGACGATATGCTAAAGGGTGCTATTAATAACAGGGACGACCTCATGAATTACTTCGCTGACTGGCTACAAGGCGGTAAATATAAACCAGAAACTTTAGCGACTACGGATGCTGACGCTGTTAAGTTATTGATGGAAGCTGTAAATACTACATCTGTTCTTACTAATAAGAAACGCCAAGATCTTAAGAAAGTTATCAACACAATTCTTACCGACAGGAGACTATCAGCCAATGCAACTGACGCAACTAAAGAACAATTTGAGATTTTCCGCAACATGTTATAATCCCCATATTTTGATATAATATAAGCAGTATGTCGGTGTATAAAGTTCCTCAAGATGTCGAGGCGGAGGACAAGCTGCTCGGGCCGTTTAGTTTCCGACAGTTTGTGTTCTTAATTATAGCTGTTATCGGAATCGCTATTGCATACGGTTTGAGTACAATTTTATTACCTTTGGCAATAATCCCCGTGCCGATAATTTTATTCTTTGGAGCACTGGCTTTACCTCTTAAAAAAGACCAGCCGATGGAAGTTTATTTGGCGGCAGTCATTTCTTTTATGTTAAAACCAAAAAAGCGCCTATGGCAGCCCGATGGAATTGAAAGATTGGTCGAAGTTATTGCGCCAAAAGTTGAGGAAAAGACTTACGGTAATAATTACGACCAAGCCGAAGTCCAGCGAAGATTGTCGTATTTGGCTAATTTGGTGGACAGTCAGGGTTGGTCAATTCGTGGTGTCAATAATCCGAATAGTTCAATGCGCGCTGACTTATTTAACGAAGGACAGGCAGCTAACGATATATTGGACGAAAATAGCACCACGGCTCAGAATATTGACAGTTTAATGCGACAATCAGACGTTCGTAGACGAGAAGAAGTGATTCAAAGAATGCAAACAGGACAAACATCTCCAGCGCCAGCACCTCAGCCATCTCAACCAGATATTTCTACGCCAGCTACATCGCTTCAGATGAATCCGTACCCAACAATGCGTCAATCTGTATTAAATCCAGTGTCCAGACAGTCTGTCGCGAGCGCTCCAGTTCAAACTCAACCGACAACCACGCCGCAAACTAGCGTAAACGAGGTATCACCTGCTATAATAGAACTGGCAAATAACCGCGACCTCTCGATTGAAACGATTGCGCGTGAGGCAAATCGAATTCAGCAAGAAAATAAATTATCAGATGAGGAAGTGGTGATTTCACTACGTTAGGTGGGGTTTATGCAACCAGAGTTACAAAATCAACAATCTTATCAGCAGGTTCCGCAAACCAATGCGGCTCTTCCTAATGTCTCTCAGCAGTCATCAGGGGCAATTGGTTCGGGACCAAGTCCAACTACGCCGTCTCCAGATAAAACCCCTGAGAATAAAAAGCAAAAAGGACCAATTAGCACTCAGAATACGCTGCTTTTCTCTGAGATGCGCGAAAATATGATCATCATGAGTGATGGCAGTTTTCGGGCGGTAGTGGAGTGTGAATCGATCAACTTTGATCTGATGAGTTCACGCGAAAGAGAGGGAATTGAGTTCAGCTATCAAAACTTCATTAACTCTCTGTATTTCCCAATTCAAGTTCTTATCCGTTCACGCCGCGTGGACATTGGCCCATATCTGGACAGATTAGCCGAAATTCGACGTAATCAAGACAATATGCTTCTCAACGTCTTAATGGACGATTATATGGATTTCATTGATATTCTGGCGCAAGAAGCAAATATTATGGATAAGAGTTTTTATGTTGTCGTTCCATATTATCCAGCTGGCGAAGAAAATGCCTTCAAACAACAGACTAAGGGATTGTTCAATAGTTTCTTCAGCGGAAAAAAAGAGGCAACCGTAACAAAAATTGACCAAGTTACTTATACCAAAGCCAAAGATGAAATTAAAAACCGCGTCGATTCGGTTATGAACGGACTATTCCAAATGGGCGTAAAAAGCTGGCAATTAAATACCAGGCAATTGGGCGAATTGTTCTATACTTCATACAATCCCGACACGTCGTCACGTGAATCGCTAGAGGAAATTGACCCAAGCGAGCTTACAACCACTTACGTGACTAAGGGGACTGGTCCATCACCGAGAGGAGGAAGATTATAATGGCAAAGAAGAAATTAGATGCCGTTGATATCGCTGCTCAACAACGAGCAAGGGAGCAAGCCGAAGTAGAGCAGGCCTTCTTAACTGGTGTTAGAACATTGCGCGATTTTATCGCACCAAGTAGCATTGAACTTCATTCTGACCATTTCCGACTTGGCTCAAAGTATGGTCGAACAATGTATGTTTATGGCTATCCCCGCCAAATCTACACCGGCTGGCTAAGTTCAATCATCAACATCGATGAGGTTTTGGATATCAGCATGTTTATTTATCCAGTCGACACGCAAATTGTCCTGAACAATCTGCGCAAAAAAGTTACTCAGCTGGAAGCAACCATGAATATAAACATGGAAAAGGGAAAGGTGCGCGACCCAGGTTTGGAAGCGGCTCTACAAGACGCCGAAGAATTGCGCGATCAATTGCAGATTGGCGCGGAAAAGTTCTTCCGTTACGGTTTATACATCACTCTTTATGCTGACAGCTTAGACGAACTAAACTTCATCCAACATAAAATTGAAACTATTTTTGGCCAGCAATTGGTGTTCTCAAAAGTAGCTTCCAGCCAGCAGGAGCAGGGATTGAATAGCTCTATTCCGCAACTCACAGATGAACTTCAGATCCGCCGCAACATGAATACTGGCGCAATCTCGACCAGCTTCCCATTCACTTCAGCCGATTTGACGGACAATAAGGGCGTGCTTTACGGAATTAATATGCACAATAATGGCTTAGTGATTTTTGACAGGTTCTCTCTGGAAAACGCCAATATGGTCGTGTTTGCTAAATCTGGTGCCGGAAAATCATTCACCGTTAAGCTGGAAGCCTTAAGAAGTATGATGGTCGGAGCAGACATCGTGATTATCGACCCAGAAAACGAGTATCAAAAACTATGCGACGCAGTTGGCGGTAGTTATATTCGATTGAGCTTAAGTAGTGACACGAGAATTAATCCATTCGATTTGCCGCGTGTAATTGATACTGATGAGGCAGATGACGCACTGAGAGCCAACTTGGTGACGCTACACGGACTACTCAGGCAAATGCTGGGCGGCGCAGGAGTAGGAGCTGGTGGGCAAGTCGTAGCAGGATTATCACCAGCAGAAGAAGCTGATATTGATCAAGCATTAATTGACACTTACGCGCGGGTTGGTATTACTTCGGATCCACTAACGCACAATTCTACGCCACCGACAATTTCCGACCTATACGACACTTTGCTTCATATGGGCGGAACTGGCCCAAGTCTGGCTCAGCGACTTCGAAAATTTACCTCTGGAACATTTGCTGGGATATTCTCACAGCAGAGTAATATTGATATTAATAATAATATGGTTGTCTTTAACATTCGCGACTTGGAAGATGAACTGCGACCAACGGCGATGTATATTGTTCTGAACCACATTTGGAATATTACACGTACTGATCAGAGAAAACGTATGCTGATTGTTGACGAGGCATGGCAATTAATGAAGTATGACGATTCTGCCAATTTCTTATTCTCGTTAGCCAAGCGCGCCCGCAAATATCAATTAGGACTCACGACAATCACACAGGACGTCGAAGACTTTGTCGGAAGTAAAATGGGGCGAGCAATTGTCTCCAACTCCTCAATGCAGCTACTTTTGAAACAGTCTGCCAGCGCCGTTGATGTTTTAGCGCAAGTATTTAAATTGACGGACGAAGAGCAGAAGCGACTAGCCAATTTTCCAGTTGGTCAGGGATTATTCTTTGCTGGACAAAACCACGTTCACATCCAGATTCAGGCTAGTGACACCGAGTATAACCTAATCAATACCAACCCTATACCTCAACAGATAAAACCGTCAGATTCTCCAATCGGCGGCTACGGAGCAGTGTAAAAAAATAAAGGGAAGATATGGCGCGAGTTGATTATACGACAGATTCCGAAACTGACAGCAGATTAAATCCTGCTGAGCAGGCTAAGTTTGATCAAATCTCGGCCGGTTCTGACAGTGGGTCAGAGTTAAGTGATCGCGAAAAAGATGCCATAAATGACCTTGAATCTCAGTTTGATAATAAAGATTCGGATTTGAATCCTAATCAAAACGATTCAGCCAGCGCTGCTGTTAATAATCAAGAGTCGTCCATTCCCAACAACGGTTTTTATCAGCCGTCTGCGGGGAAAAAGAAAAGTCCAGTAACATTCAAGTCTTTACTGAAAAAACGCGGACCAATTGCAGCTATCGCTGGAACACTGGGACTAGGTGGTGGGATTATGGGAGTATTTCTTAGTCCAGCAACGATGTTGCAAAATATTATGGAAAACTTTACCCAAAAAAACGACTCCGCATCGATTGTTAAAGAAGTTCGCATGAAAAAGGTCATGAATAAAATGATTGATGCCGGCGATGATGCGGGAATTTGTAAAAGTAAAAAAATACGCTGCAAAACAGGACGACTTTCCAATAGAGCTCTTAAGAAATTCAAGAAATCCGGATTAATCCCAGTTGATGCTAATGGTAAAGAAATGGAAGTAAAAGGAAGAGGATATCCAGAAAAAAATCCAACTCACTGGAAAATAGAAGGAGTAAACGATGGAAAGCCTATCGAAGCATCGAAATTAAAAGACGAATTGCTCAAAAAAGAGAATCGTAAAATCGCCAGTAAAGTCTATGGAAGAGCGGGCCTATTTAATATGCGTTTTCGCTCCTGGACAGGAAAACATATAAGTAGGCTTTACAGTAAATTCAACCTTAAAAGAAATAGTGCCATTTCAAAAATTGATAAAAAACTTGGGATAAAAGAAAGAAGAGAGAAATTAAAAGAAAAGCTTCCAAAGTTCGAAGAAGGGCGTGCTATTGGAAATATTAGAGAAGGTGTCAATAAATTAGGAGGTAAATTAAAAAAAGGTGGCCTGGCTTATACTATTAGTGCAGGAGCTTGTGCTGCAGTAAAAATTCCAAATCTTATTGCGGCAGGTGTAGCAGCAATTCAGTTAGCTCCATTATTAGGTCTAGTTATGGATGTTATTCTATCCCCTGGATCGCAAGCTAAGGCTTCTGGTCTAGGCAGCCAGCCTGTTGCAGCATTATTATTCGGACAAAAAGCTCTAGCTGCCGAATCTACAGGCAGCGGATTCTCTCAAGAAACGATGGAGACAATCGGTACAATGTTAACCGAAAGAGGTAAAATGGAAGGATCTGAAAATACCGAAGGATCAGCCCTAGATTCTCCTTACCTTCTAGCAGCAATGGGAGTTAATAGTAATAAGCCGGGAATCGCCAAAAATTATATTCCAGGATACTCAGTAGCTACAAATCCTATAGTCCAAGGCTTCAATGAAGTTAAAAAAGCTACTGAAGGTGTATGTGACTATATATTAAGTCCAGTAGCCATGTATGCCTCTATGGCAATAGAAGCAGCAGTCTCAGCCTCTACTGGTGGTATAAGTGCAATAATTAGTTGGGTTGGTAAGGCAGCGCTATCCGAGGTGATTAAAAAAGTACTCGAATATGCAGTTGGCGAACAAGTAAAAAATATTCTCACAGAATTAGCAAAAAGCCTCCTTACACCAGACAAGGCTCAATATAAAGACCTGGGAGATGCACTCGGCGTTGGTGCCGCAGCATTCTTTTCGGCGGGATCTATGGGACAGATGTTACCAGGTCTTAAAATGAGCCAATTAGCGGAGTTCAACGGAATCCAAATAGCGAATGAAGAGTTCCAAAAAGAAATGGATATTGCCTCCTTAAGTCCATTTGATACATCCAGTAAATATACATTCTTAGGTAGTATATTCCATAATATGGGCAATATGATGATGGCTAATGGAACTTATAGCAAAACTCCTGTAGCAATGCTATCTAATATTCTCAGACTACCCTCTATGGCATTGTCTTATTCATCCACTGCAAAAGCAGCAAACGGTATGTATTCTGATAAATATTGCGGATATGCAAAAGACTTTTCTATGGGTAGCGGATCATCGGAAGATCCAGCAATAAACTTAGCTGGTATGCCATGTAGTGGCATTACAAAGAGTCAAGCCAACATGTCAGTAGAAGAGGCTATCCAAATTGCCGAAGACGAAGGGTGGATAAAGAAAGATACAGATATTCCAGATGGTGCAGATATATCCGATCTTATGACTAGCGGATATATAGTTAAGGATACGCCTCTTTACGATTTCATTGAAGATTGTAGCGCTGCAGAAAAAGGTGAATACTGGTTCAATAGCGGCGGCTGTACAGCACCAACAGATTCAACACAGACAGCATCATCTACCGCACCAACATATAAAGATAATGAAAATAAAGATATTACTGACCAATCTTTCGGAGCTGAGAATTCCGCCAAACAATACGACGACAAGAAACTTTCCGCTATGTCAGTGTTTCTAATTGACTTCCAGATTGCCCAATCAATCAATGGAGAGGATGATGAAGAAGACACTCCTTCAACAACAACTAAGACCTCAAATAGCGGTGAGGCGGTTGGAGAACCAGAATTAGAAGAGGCTCAATCAGGGTGGGGTAATCATAGTAACGGAGAAATCCCAGATTCAGAATTGCAAGCTCTATCTTTCTCACCAGGCAACAAAATGAATAAAAAAGCCGCAACAGCTATGGAAGAAATGAACAAAGCATATAAAGCCGATAACGGATCCGACTTAACTATTAATGAAGCGTATCGAGATTGTGCAACACAGGCTGCTTATGCAACTCCTGGAAACCCTCTATATCAAGGCGGCAACGCAGCAGACTACCCTCCATGTCAATCAAATCACGGTTGGGGGCTAGCCGTAGACATTAATGTTGGAGGATTTGATTCTTCTGTGTATAAGTGGTTAAAGGCTAACGCTCATAAATATGGATATGTACATCCAGCTTGGGCTGAACCAGGGACTAAAAAATCAGAAGCTTGGCACTGGGAGTACGCAAGGAAGGTTTAATGAATAAAGATAATAAAGTCATATTAATATCATCCGTATTATTTTTAGTAAGTATTACGGCAACCTTCCTTATTGTTAAAAATCCTGATAGTAATCAATATATTACCGTTCTGTCATCATTCCAAAACACTAACGAGAATTCAAATACCCAAAATAATACTAGCGAGCAATCGTCAGAGCAAAAAATTATTACTGAACTACTAAATTCTACTTCCAGTACCTACGGTAATCGTGAATTAAAAAAGTTTTTAATAGTAAGAGAACAGGATGAATTTAAATTGGTTGCACTAGAGATTTATAGTGAGAAAATCAAATCTACTTATGAAACGTATGCAGTCCTAAGAAATAATTCGGTTGTAACAGGTATTAATGATAGAAAATCCCCAGATGCCTTAAAAAGTATTGGTGTTCCTGCAGATATTATAAGCGAATATAAAAGGAACCAGTCTGATGTATAAAAAGTTATCTATTACTCTTTGTTTTACTATATCTTTTGCTATTACTATGCAACCAGTATCTTTAGCAGCAGGATATCCCGATTCATATGTAACAAACGATATTCTTTGGTATAACGAAAATGATTCAACAACTTGCTCTGGATCATCTTCTAATGGAGTATCAGGATCTGATAACCAAGAAAAGATTTGGGGATATTTGCGCAACGTAGGACTGAGCGCTGAACAAACAGCTGGCGTGATGGCTAATATTCAGGCAGAGTCAGGATTTAGTCCCACTAGACATGAGGTAGGCCAGGGATGGGAGTCTGGGGGCTGGGGACTTGCTCAGTGGACATTCGGAAGGCGAACGCAGATAGCTAATAAAATACCATCTGAATTAAAAAAATATTATAGCCAAGAATACGGTGGCGCACCCAACGACAAAGGCATGGTCGACTCTATTCCAGTAGAAGATAATGACAAACTATTAATCTTCGAATTAGAATATTTAGTGCAAGAGGGAAAAGAAAGACCGGTCACAGCTTCTGGATTTGGTACCGCTTCGAACTCATGGGAATTGTTAAAAACCCTGAAGACAGTTGATGACGCCACTGTTTTTTGGCATGACGATTTTGAAAAATCGGCCATGACAAAAGAGCAGGTTAAAAATGTACGCGGTACCGCCGCTCAAAAAATTTATGAAAGATTTAACGGAACCGGTGGAAATGGAGGAGGATGCTCTTCATCAAATGGTGGCGACTTTATTAGCTATGTTAAACGTTATGCTTGGCCAGAAAAAAAAGTTCGTACGGACAAAAAACCTGAATACGCAGAAGCTATAGAAAAGGCAAAAAGCGAAAATCGATTCATTGGAGATTCTTGTTTTGGAGGTGGTGTGGACTGTGGTGCGTTTGTGACTACGCTACTACACGACAGCGGATTTGATAAGAACTACAATTACGGAGGCGAAAACGGTAAGGCTGGTCCAACTAGCGTACAGAGAGCATGGGCAGAGGCTAATTGGCAAACTCTTGGTAATGGTAGCTCAATTAACGTAGCCGACCTTAAACCTGGAGACGTTGCTCATAGCCCAGGACATACATTTGTTTATGTCGGTAATATAGAAGGATTTGATTCAAATATAGCATCCGCCTCACAGTGTGAATACGCTCCAAAAGCAGGCAGTGAAAGTTTAACATCGCCAAGCGTAACTTGGTTTAGGAAAAAGTAATGAACAAAAAAGTGATCAGCGTCATATTAATATTATTATCAGTTAGCACATTGGCATATAGTATTGCAACTTATATAAATAGATATAACACCACTCCAGTTTACCTGCTAACCTCACCCGATAAGGCTGAAATTACTACTGGTAATCAAAAATTTATCGGCTCGCAAGTTGTATATTTAAAACCAGGAATATACAATTTTAAAGCATCAAGAAGTGGCTTTAAAGATGAGAATATTAATGTCGAAGTAAAGAAGGGCAATCCGTTAAGGATAATTTTTGCACTCACGCCCACAACAGAGGCAGCTATTAAAGAATTGCAGTCTTCGTCCAAAACGTCAGAAATAGACAGAGCTACAACAGACAGACTTGCTAGTGAACAAAAAAAGTTAGAAGACGCCAATCCTATAATTAAAAAATTACCAATAAAAAACTTAATTTACTCAATTGGATATAAGGCAGACCCTAACCATAAGAATGGAGTTATCGTAGAAATTGATACTATAGAAGGATATAGAAATGCTGCCATCAACAAGATTAAAGAGCAGGGATTTGATCCATCAAAACTAAATATCACATTTAGAAACTACGCTAATACATTTACGGAGTAATTATGAATCGAAGGAATATTATCATCGGCAGCATTACATTAGCAATATTAACGTTAATATTGTTAGCGATTATATTCATCCAGCCAACACATACTATATCTATAACTTTCGATAAGGAAAATCTGTCAGCGAAAATATATCACAACACAGACAAAAGCACTTCCGAAATTACGTCGATAAATGGTAATTCTAAGATACAGTTGTCAGACGGTAAGTATATAATCAAAACATCATCTAAATCTGGCTCTATCAATGAAAGCTCCACGGAATTTACAGTAAAAGGATCGGATGAAAATATATCTATAAAAACTGAGTATAGTCAAAAATTTATGTCTAGTAAAATAAATGAATATAGAAACGATATTTCAGAAGTACTATTCGCCAAATATCCAGAATTAAAATCATCTTTTATCCTTCAAAAAGAAATTATTCTAGGAAAAAATGCAGACTGGTATGCTGCTAGTTATCAAAGAGGAGTTATAGATAGAAACTCTGGTGATATTTACACCGTTATTCTGAAAAAAGAAAATAATAAGTGGGTGATTAAAACTAAACCACAAATAATCAATACTATATACAACACCAAAGACATACCAGAAGATATTTTATCAGAAACAGCCTCCAGATTATCTCCGTTTTCTACTAGCTCTTAAGCGGCATAATAATGTGTGTATAATCAGGATTTTTTACTTGCTCGCGAATTACGCACGGCGACAATTTACCATTAAATGAGAATACAATTTCATCCGCGTCAATAATATTCAAAACCTCCGTTAGGTAGCGTGAGTTAAGCGTTACTTGACCATCTGCGGATATTTTGGCTGTTGCCTCTGAAGTATTCTCGCCAAGTTCAGACGCAATCGAATGAATAGAAAGCAGAGAGTTCTCCTCTGACGCGGTAATTGTAATTCCGCCACCAGATTCACGCGCAAATAACGCCGCGATTTTCGTAACTCGACTAAAATCAGACTTCTTAATAACAATCTCGGTTTCAGCAGTCGCTGGAATCAATTGGCGATAATCAGGGAATTTCCCATCAATCAATCGACTAACAATTTCCATATCTCCTGTCTTAAAACAAACTTGAGAATCGTCAAAAAGAACCGTAATTTTCTTCTCATCGCCGACGCTCTTACTGACTTCCGCCAATGTAGACGCAGGAATGATCGCTGAAACTTCATTATCCGACTTTATCAGACGCTTTTCTGCTAGCCTGTAGCCATCAGTAGCAGCCAAGTATAGCGATCCTTCATAATTATGCCAATAAACTCCCGTGAGCACCGCTCGCGTAACGTCAGAACTAACTGCTAGCTTCGTCTGGACTATAGCCTTTTTTAGATCATCAACGTCAATCTCATATTGTACGGCAGTTTTCTCATCAATAGTTGGTAGCTCAGGATATTCATCAGCCACCACACCATTAATAACTGATGAAAACTTACCCGAAGTTATGTGAAGATGCTCATTTTTAGTCTCAAGCTCTACTGGGCCACTTGGTAGATTTGAGATAAATTCTGAAACTAATCGGGCAGGAATTGTAATGGAGCCATGATCTTCAATTTTTGCGCCAATATATTGAGTGGAAGCAATTTCCAAATTCGTTCCAGCAATCAACAATCTTCCACCATCAGTGCGCAGTAAGATATTATTTAATATTGGTAATTCGTTACGACTTGACGCAATATCTTTGATTAGATTAAGTGCTTTTGCAAGTTTTTCTTGGGTGACTGATACTTTCATTATACTTTCCTTAATTTTTAATTAGTCTTAGTAATAATAGGTGTTGTGGAAACTGGGTAAAAAATGTGTTCAAACAGGGGTAGCTGGTGGATGAAATAAGTGGAAAACTTTGTGGTTTGTCTGTGGGTTTTATAGTGGATATCCGTATATTATTCCACTGTCTGCTGGCTTGTCGTTTGCTTTCCACAGATCTGTGTGTTGGTAAGTCGCCGCAAAAACACAGCATCTGCACAGCTTTTCCACAACTAATGAACATATAATTTATCCTTAATATCATTTATCTGTTCGCGAATACCGACGTTAGTAAGGCTTTCTTTGGTTATCTTTTCAATTGAATGCATGGCGGTGGTGTGATCTTTTCGTCCAAGTTCTTGAGCAATTTTCGGGAAGCTCATTTTTAGTTCACTACGCAGAAGGAACATCGCAATTTGTCTTGGCATGGCGATAAATTTATCGCGCCTTGATGAACACATATCTTTTACATCAATATTATAATAGCGCGCCGTCTTATCAATTATTTGTTTGGCGGTTATATGTTGCGGTCTATTGCGTTTAATATCTCCCAAAATTCCTTCAGCCGCCGCTAAATCAGGAGTGAAATTCTGCATTTCCGCGTAAGCAAGCAGTCGATTCAAGGCACCTTCCAGTTCGCGAATGTTCGTCTTAAAGTTGGTCGCCAGATACTCTACAACATCGGAATCTAGTTCAGCGTTGCTGAGTTCAGCCTTTGCTTTGACTATAGCACAACGAGTTTCATAATCAGGCATCTGGATATCAATTGCCATACCCCATTCAAATCGACTACGTAAACGATCGGTTAGAGTAGGAATACTTTTTGGCGGTTTATCTGAGCTAATAATGATTTGCTTATTGTTCTGATGAAGATCGTTAAATGTATGGAAAAATTCGTCCTGAGTTTTTTCTTTTCCAGCAATAAATTGCATGTCATCAACAATTAATACATCGACATTGCGATATTTATCAGAGAAGCCTTTTTTCTTGAAACGAATAGAATCCAAAAACTCATTAACAAACGTTTCCGTAGTAATGTAAAGTACTCGCGCCGAAGGTTGTTTTTTAACTATCTCGTTACCAACAGCTTGCATTAAGTGAGTTTTACCAAGTCCAGACCCTCCATATAAATAAAGTGGATTATATTTATCTCCTGGATGTGAGGCTACGGCTTGGCAAGCGGCGTAGGCCAAATCATTACTTGAGCCAACGATGAAGTTATCAAATGTATACCTAGGGTTAAGATTACTAGAATGAGATTTTTTTGATGGCAAAATAAGTGGCTTCGCTGGTTCTTTTTGCCCACTTTTATCAATTTCACGATTAACGCGAGGTTTTTTATTACTAGATTCGACGTTATAAGAAATAGACGGTGCATTAATACCATTGTGAGCCAAGGCTTCTAATATTTGCGGGTGAAATCGCTTTTCAAGTTGAGTCCTAGCAAAAATATTCGGCGCAATTATAAGAACTTCTTTGTCGGAGATTATTTCTAATTTGGTATTTTTGAACCACGCAGTAAACGATGAAGATGATACAGTTACTTCAATCTCACCTAAAACACCCTGCCAAACCGCATGACTATCCACGAAAATTACTCCCTCAAATTCTGTTTAACTATCTTTACTATAGCAAATAAGGGGAGTTTTCCACAAGTATAAACGGAGTAGAAATGTTACTATTTGAAACAGGGGTGGAGTTTTCCACAATTAAAATTCTCATCTGTTAAAATTGTGGAAAAATATACGTCAATAGTGGAAAAGTCATTGTCGACTTGCAAAAAGTACTGAAAGAATATATACTATTTGTTGATATGCCAAAGCGAACATTTCAACCACACACCCGACACCGTGCAAAGACGCATGGTTTTAGGGCACGAGTTTCTACCAAGGCTGGTAGACTGGTTTTGAAGCGCCGTCGCCTAAAGGGCCGCGCTAAAATTGCTATCTAAATATTAGCAGCAAAAAGTTCCCGTCGATGAAGGCGGGATTTTTTGATATAATTGTAAAATATGTTACAACAATGTAATCGTTTTCATGGTCACGGTAGTTTGAAGTTTGTCTATAAAAATGGACAAGCGGTTCGTTCGTCTATAGCCACGATAAAATACGTAAAGAACCCATATCGAAATCACAGCAGGTTCGCGGTTGTTGTTAGTAAAAAAGTTCTAAAATCAGCGGTGCGTCGGAATCGCATACGTCGACGTGTTTATGAAATTATTCGCCTGGAGCTGTCTAATATAAAAAACGACCAAGATGTAGCTGTAATTATATTTTCAGCGGAAGTTTTATCAATGCCGCATAAAGACCTAAAGCAGACTATAAAGAATCTTTTCTCTCAAGCTCAACTATATAAATAGGTGCTTTTTTGCTATAATTAAGACATGAGTTTTTTTGATGAGTTTATTGTTCGACCGATTTTAAATTTGCTAATGGCTATTTATAGTCTGATTCCAGATTTTGGTGTTAGTGTCATTATCTTTACGATTATTGTAAGACTTTTACTTTGGCCGCTAATTAAAAAGCAACTTCACCAAGCAAAAGCCATGCGTAAAATGCAGCCAGAGCTAGCGAAACTTAAAAAACAGTACGCAAAAAATCCGCAAATGCGCAATTTGGCGATGGTGGAGCTTTATAAAAAACACAACGTTAGCGCCTTTGGCTCAATTGGCGTTATGATTATTCAGTTACCAATTTTGATTGCGATGTATCGAGTGGTGCAGATTTTCGTTTCTAGTCGCGCTGACTTAGGAAAATATGTTTATGATTTTATGAAAAATCTGCCGGTTGCTAATAATCTAGTAAATAATCCAGATCAATTTAATCAGAACTTTCTTGGAATTATAGATTTGACGCAACACGCGATATCGAAGAATGGAATTGTTGTTGGCTTGGTTATTTTGGCGGCAGTCGCGGCATATCTGCAATATTTGACTTCAAAACAATTGTCGCCCCAATCTGACAGTAGTCGTAAGTTGCGTGACATTTTAGCTGAGGCTGGCGATGGAAAAGAGGCAGATCAGTCGGAAGTAAATGCTATTATGACGCGAAAAATGATGAAATTTATGCCAGTAATGATGTTCTTCGTGATTGTGTATTTACCGGCAGCTTTGGCGCTTTATTTGACGACAGCTAGCGCCGTGGGATATCTTCAGAACTATATTATTTTCAAGCAAGACTCTAAAGAAATGCAAGAAATTGCAGATAAAAAATCATCCCAAAAATCTAAAGCATCGACAAAAATCGATAAACGTGTTAAAAAGGCTACAGAGGCCAGGATAACTCGAATCAAGGCTAAGGATTAAGGAGGATTTATGGACCAAATTGAAACGGTTGAATTTGTAAAAAAATATTTAGAGGATTTACTAACGTTCTTTGACTTGAATCTGGAAGTTTCAGTAAAAATCGAAGATGGAATTGTTGTAGCTTCAATTCCACATAGCGAGCGAAGTAGTATTTTAATTGGTAGAAATGCGGAAACATTGCGTAGCATTCAGAACCTTTTGTCGACAGCTCTTCATCATAAAGAAGCGTCAACTGTTCGAGTTAATTTGGACATTGCAGACTATAAAAAGCAGCATGCTGAAAAAATTGCCGAAAAGGCACGTGGTTGGATTGAAGAAGTTCGACGAACTGGCGAGTCAAAGGTGGTGGATTTGAATGCCGCTGATCGCTGGACGGTACATCACTTGGCTGGTGAATATAGCGATATTGATACACATTCTGAAGGTGAAGGTCGCGAACGACGTCTGATTATTAGTCAGAAGAGTTCTTAGTATCTTTAAAGACTATTTTGGAATATAGAATATAGTTCCAGACGAGGCTGGCTACTGTGGCAGCTAGTTTGCTAATCAATAGGGCGAATGATTTGTTTAGTCCGAAGTTTATGAATATCGGTGTAATGATAGCGATGATAATTGTCTGAATTACCCATAAACCAAACAGTGTAACTGCTGCGAATAAAAGAAATTGTTTTTTCAAGTTTTGGGATGTTGACTTGAAAGTATATTTTTTATTTGCAAAAAATGAGAACAAAAAGGCAACGAATGTTGATATAAAATTGGCAAACTCTTTTGGGATATTTAAAAAGATTGTTAGGCTAAAAAGTATGCCGAAATCTAGCACTGTATTAGTACTGCCAACGATAAGAAATCTTAATTTATCGGCGTGTTTTTTTAATATTTCCTGCATGATACTCCTCTACTAAATATAATGGTCTGTTTTTAGTTTCAATAAATATCCGTCCTACATATTCACCAATAATTCCTAAGGATAATAACTGAACTCCGCCAAGGAACAGGATGACCGCCATTAGCGAAGAATATCCAGCACCAGTAGAAACTCCGAACAAAGGGCGAACTAAAAGATATATAATCCAAACAAAAGCAACAAGCGAAATAATGAAGCCGAAAATAGTTGCCATGCGTAGCGGCGCGGTAGTAAAGCTGGTAATTCCGTCGATCGCCAAGTTGAGTAGTTTCCGGTAATTCCACTTGGTTTGACCAGCCAATCTGGGATCGCGATTATAAAATATTCCTTTTTTCTTATATCCAATCCAGCTAAAAATTGCTTTTGTGTTGCGCTGAGATTCGCGGAATTTTTGTAAAGCTTCGATGCATCGGCGGTCCAGTAAGCGAAAATCTCCAGTGTCGACCTGAATGGGGATGTTGGTCGATTTTTGCAATATTCTGTAATACCATTGGCTGGTTTTTTTCTTCAGCCAGGTTTCGCCTTTTCGGTTGTTTCGGCGAGCATAAACATCATCGTAGCCATCTTCCCAATATGAAATCATTTCCTGAATTAGCTCTGGTGGGTCTTGCAAATCAGCATCAATGATCACTAAAGCATCGTTTTTTACATGATCAATTCCAGCTATCATGGCAATTTCCTTACCGAAGTTTCGCGATAAATTTATGTAACTAATCCGGGGGTCTTTTTTTGACTGCTCAGTTATGATTGAAAAAGATTTATCAGTACTACCGTCGTTTATAAATAGAAATTCGAATTGATAATTGGGCGTGTTTTTTGTAAATTTATCCAAGCGCTTAAATAATTGCGGTAAAACGGATTCTTCGTTGTAAACAGGGACAAGAAGAGTGATGGTTTTCATGACATTAAGTATATTATTTTATTCTGAAAAACTGCTTAAATTTTAATAATCCAGTTTGATTTGGTAGTGGCCCATCGTGGATAATATTGCGAATATAGTCGACAGAAACCTTACGATTTTTTTGGATATAAAGACGTTTTTTATAAGCGGCGGGCTTGCGGATAATTGAGGCGAAGACACCTTTTAATGCTGGCAAACCGTTTCCATGACGAATCGCACTAGCAAAAATTAGCCAATATGTTAGGAAAAATCGTAAGCCGATATACCAAAATAATTTTCCCGGAACGTTTTTAATGAAGACTAATGGCAGGTTTTTGAAAGTATTATAGACGGCTAATCCGGGGACTTTTTTACTACTAGCGCCAACTTTATGATAAGCAATAGCCTTAGGCGTAAAGCGGACTTTCCAGCCAGCTAATTGTGCTCGGAAGCTTAAATCGACATCTTCGTAGTACATGAAAAAATCTTCATCGAACATATCTATATCATCAAAAATCCTTGCACGATAAATGGCTCCACCACCAGTCGCACCAAATATTTCTCCAGGCTTAGTTGGCGCGTTTTTTATTGGCTCATCACGATTTCTTGGTCCAGGTAGTCCCCAGGTTGTGTAAAAATCGCCAGTTGTATCAAGAGTCTTGTCGTCTCGCCTTTGTAAAATTCCGGTCGCAATTCCGCATTGTGGATATTTTGATAATTGATAAATGAGAGCTTCGCACCAGTTCCTGTCAGCTATCGCATCTGGATTAAGCACTCCAATATATTCAAAGTTATTTTTTAGGGCGTAGATTAATCCTGTATTAATTCCTCCCGCGAACCCTAGATTATCTGAGTTTTTGAGTAAAACAATTTTTTCTTTTTTGTGCGAAGATATATACTTCTCAAATACAGTAACAGAATTGTCGCTACTATTATTATCTACGATGATGATAGTAGGTTTTAAAGTTTGTTTTATTAATGAATCAACGCATTCTATGGCGTCGTCGGATCCGTTCCAGTTAAGAACTATAATTGCAAGTCTATTCATAATGTTCTTTTTGTATTGTATAATAGGTGATGTATATTATGAAGTGGCTAGAAGTTTTTAATAGGAAAAACAGGATTCTCTTAAGGGAATTAGTTATTACGGATTTTAAATTGAGATATCAGGGTTCTGCTCTCGGATATGTATGGAGTGTTCTTAAGCCGCTTTTTCTATTTTCGATATTGTATGTAGTTTTTGATAAATTTTTAGGAGTAGGAAGGAATATAGAACATTTTCCAGTGTATTTATTGCTGGGGATAATTTTGTGGAACTTCTTCGTAGAAGCAACTAATCAAGGACTGAACTCTATAGTAGGTCGAGGTGACCTACTTAGAAAGATCAATTTTCCTAAATATATTGTTGTAATTTCTGGAACTGTATCCTCATTGATAAATTTGTTATTTAATATGATAGTGGTGCTTTTATTTGTGTTAGTAAATGGAGTTCAATTATCATGGATGTCGCTACTAATCATACCACTAATAATTGAACTGTATATATTCGCTTTAGGGGTGGCTTTTTTCTTGTCCGCTCTTAATGTTAAGTCGCGAGATACTGGATATCTATGGGAGGTATTTACTCAGGCTGCATTTTACGCCACCCCTGTTATTTATCCAATGCAGATGGTTTCACAGAAGAGTAATTTTGCTGTTGATCTGTTATTTCTTAATCCTGTTGCACAAATTATTCAAGATAGTAGATATGTGCTTATAACTAAAGATACGATGATTATGTGGAATAGATTAAGCCCGCTAATGATGTCTGTACCGTTTTTAATTATAGCTATAGTAGTTCTGTTTGCGGTTTGGTATTTTAAGAAGCAGTCAAAGACATTTGCTGAGGAGATTTAGGATATATGAAGGACGTAGTTATAGAAGTTAACTCTCTTACTAAGACTTTTAAGATACCGACAGAGTCTAGTAACGGGATTAAACAGAAGACCATTAATTATGTTAAAGGCAAAAAAGGCTACAGGGAATTTACTCCATTAAAAAATATATCTTTTTATATTAAAAAAGGTGAATTTTTTGGAATAGTGGGTAAAAATGGTTCAGGTAAGAGTACTCTATTGAAGTCTATAGCTCAAATCTATTCTCCGACGAAGGGTTCAGTACGAGTAAATGGATCTCTTGTTCCGTTTATCGAGTTGGGTGTTGGTTTTAATCCAGAATTAACAGGTAGAGAAAATGTATTTTTAAATGGAGCTTTACTGGGATTTAGCCATAAAGAGATGGAGCTGATGTATGATGATATTGTTGAATTCTCTGAGCTGGCAGATTTTATGGAAGAGAAGCTTAAGAATTACTCATCAGGGATGCAGGTTAGGTTAGCTTTCTCTGTAGCTATTAAAGCTCGTGGCGATATTTTAATGCTTGATGAGGTGTTGGCTGTCGGGGATGCGGCTTTTCAGCAGAAGTGTTTTGATTATTTTGAAAAAGTTAAACGCAGTAATCAAACTGTGGTTTTTGTGACGCATGATATGAATGCCGTGCGCAGATTTTGCTCGAGAGCCATGTATATAGAAAATGGGACGATAAAACATATTGGATCACCTCAGGAAATTGCCGATATATATACGGAGGTTAATATGGATGCGGTTACTAGTGTAGAAGAAGAATCTCATGACGATTCAGTCAGCATGTCTGTTGATATACCTAGTAAAAAAAATTTTACGCAAGAAGACTCGATTGATATTGGTGTGACTGTAGACGGTATTGCTGAAGATGTTTTTGTGAATATATCCTTTGTATACGGAGGGTTTGTGTTTGCTGATCGCAACTGTAGAGACACTCCTAGTGACTTCATACAAAACAACAGGAGGATTAATTTCAATCAGAGTTTGAATGGCTTTAATCCTGGCAAATATGATATTCATATGTCATTACACCGTAGGGCTGATGATGGCATAATTAAACATTTGCCACGAGCATTTTCGTTTATTATTACAGGTAAGGATGATTTTCGTGATGGTCCAATGAGAATAATGGGAAAGTGGAGTGTAAAGAAGAGGGGGATAAAATCAGATGAAAAATAAGATTATAAAGAGTGCTAAATTTGTTGTTAGAGCAACATTGCATCCGTCATACGGTAGTGAACAAGTAAGGTTATTTCGCGACCGTAGATTTATTAATAAGAAACGATATGAAGATTATATTAAATGGTTTGATAAGCATAAAGTCACCGATGAGCAACTTAAGTTACAAAGAAAATATTCCAAGGAATTTAAGCAACGTCCATTGATTAGTATTTTATTACCGACATATAATACAAATCCAGTATATCTGCGTAGCTGTATTGACTCTGTCTTATCTCAGAGTTATGACAACTGGGAGTTGTGTATTTCTGATGATAATTCTACTAGTGATCAAACAAAGAGTGTTATAAATGAATATGTAGAAAAGTATAATAATATTAAGGCTACATTTCGTAAAGAAAATGGTCATATATCAAAGTCATCTAATACAGCTCTTTCGATGGCGAAGGGTGACTATATATCATTACTCGATCATGATGACATTTTACCTCCCAACGCCTTGTTTGAAGTGGTTGATGTTATAAATAAAAATCCTGACGTAGATCTTATTTATACGGATGAAGACAAGATCGATAGTGACGGTATTCATATAGAACCATTTTTTAAACCTGACTGGAGTCCTGATTTTATGAATTCATGCAACATGGTAACACATTTTGCTACTATAAAAGCAAGTATAATTAGAGGCGTTAATGGATTTACCGTTGGAACACATGGCGCTCAAGATTGGGATTTATTTTTGAAGATTTCTGCTAAAACTAATAATATTTATCATATTCCGAAAATTTTATATCATTGGCGTAAATCTGAGACATCTACTGCTATGAATGCTGATAGTAAACCATATGCTTATATAAATCAAAAGAATGTCCTTCGTAGTAGTGTGAGGCAAAGAGGAGAAAATGCTTATATAGATTCTCATGTTGCGTTAGGATTTTGGCGTAAAAAATATGTAATCCCGACAAATCCGTTGGTGTCAATTATCATACCAACCAAGGATAATTTTAGATATATAAAAAAATGCATAGATTCAATTATTGAAAATACTTCGTATCCATATTTTGAAATAATAATTGTAGATACGGGATCTACAGATTCTCGAGTAAAAGATTTTTATGAAAAATTGATAGATAATAATGGCAATGTGCACGTCATTAAATACAAGAAGAAATTCAATTTTTCAGATGCATGTAACTATGGTGTAAATAATTCTAGTGGAGAATATCTGCTATTCCTTAATAATGACACGGAGGTTATTACTCACGACTGGATCCAGTCATTGCTTGAGCATGCTCAGCGTCCAGAAATAGGGATGGTTGGACCTAAGCTTATATTTGAGGATAAGACAATACAGCACGCTGGAATAGTCTTATCTGAAAGAGATATCGCATTCCATCCGTTTTATGGCCAGGATGAGCGTACAGATATATTTACGTATATTTATACCGCCAATATTCGTAATGTATCGGCAGTAACTGGTGCTTGTTGTATGATTGGTCGTGATAAGTTCAACAAGGTGGGTGGGTTTGATAATAAACTTCGTATAACGTATAACGATGTAGATCTTAACCTTAAATTACGCAAAGAAGGCTATTATAATGTCTACACTCCATACGCTGAGTTATTCCATTATGAGTCTAAGAGTGTTGGTCGCATAAACACGAGCGAGAGAGATACTAGCGAACTAGAGAGTGCCCAAAAAGAGATGCGTAAGAGATGGGGTGAATACTTGAAGAGGGATCCATTCTATAATGATAATTTTGAGCAATTTGGTCCGGGCTATAGATTGCCTGAATAACGTTAATTATTAATTATAAATAACCGCGCTAGTAAAAGTTGTACTGTCGCGGTTATTTATATTATTTACGATGTAAAGATGTATGAGTTATTATGCTTAGTATATTCCTGATGATGTAGATATGTGGCTAGCCCATGATTGTTGACCGTCGCTCCATCCATGTACTTCGACGGTATTATTGGTTGTACCTCTGTATTTGACATAATAGATAGTGTCTTTTCCTCTTCCTTGCAAATCGGCTGCTACTATGTCGTTTGATTCTATCACATAGCCAGATTCTGGGTAATTACTTGCAGTGTGACGCACCCAGTTTTTTAATGAAGAATCCCATACGTGAAATTCGATAAGACCACTCGTAGTATTGTTGTATTTAACATATATGAATTCATCTTTTTTATCTCCATCAAGATCTGCCGCAATAACTCTTCCTGTGTTCATGCTAGCTGAAGGGTGGCTTGTTGCTGTATGTCTAAACCAACTAGTTCCATTATTATTCCAACCATGCACTTCAATCATGCCGGAATTAGTCTGCTCATAATTAATCAGATAATATTCGTCATTACCATCGCCATCAGTATCTGCTGTTATAACTTCAGAAAATAGCGGATCAATAGGTCCGGCAGATGTTGCAGTGTGAGCTAGCCAACGTAATCCATCTTGAGTCCACGTATGAAACTCTACTCTACCACTTGCAGTCCCATTATAGTCAACCTTTGTTAATACGGTATTTTTGCTATTAACCTTCCTTGATATAACCTTGCTGTGCTGTTGATTAAAGGTGTATGAGTTTGTCGCTGTATGTTGAGACCATGTCTGTAAGTTACTATTGGCCCATGTGTGCATTTCGGCACATTTACTGCCGGTATTATTAGGGACGGATATGGTTAAGGTATCATTATTTCCATTTACTCTAGTCGGTATAATTCTAGCACCAGTTTCTACGTTAGGTATATTCTGTCCATTTTTACAAGAGAATGAACTGCTTGATCTGGTATCTCCAAACCAGTCTGTAAAGTAATTATAAAAATTACGATTACCATAGGCACTACATCCATCACCTATGCCATACCCAGATGACATAGCAGCAGCATTTGGTTGATATGGTGTATAACTATAAAGAGCGGCGGTTGTCCAATTCTGAATATTTATATTAGATCCTCCGCAAGCAGCATTCGGACTCCATCGAACGAAATTTATGCCTGTTGTATATGGTGAAAACCAATTAGGATTACGTGTTATTATGTAGTGAAAGTGTTTCGCTGCCCATTCTAGCTGGTTTTCTAGACCAAAATATTTACTATCACACTCGGCAGTGTCTGGACATCCATAGCCAGTTGCGCTTTTGAATTGCCCACGAGTTGGCCACGTGTCAGTAACTAGGGCTTGCTCTTTTTGGAGTAAAACTATTAAAAGTTGTGGGTTTACATGATATTTTTGAGAGACATCAAAGATTAATTGAGCAGCGCTTCTCCCGTCTTTTGTTTTATAATCACGGAGGCAGGTGTATGGAGGACTATGCCACCCTTTCGATGCGGCATACTGAGCGCGAGTCATGTCGGATCTTCCAAATTCACTGGCTGGTTTGGCGCCATTTGTATCACATTGGGGAACTTTACTATTTAAAAATGACTGAATTTGGCCCGCACTCATGGATCCGTAATTTGTTGCTACGACATCATCCATAATATTGCTTGGGTCAAAATCATTTAATACTGCAGATGCTGGCGTAGAAGATAATATCGCCCCTAAGCATATTGATGTGAGTATGCTTAATTTTAATATTAATTTCTTCATATAGTTATTTCTCCTTCAGTATCTCCAGTCACATTGTTGTCTTCGTAATGAATGTTTATTGTCCATTTTCCAGGTGACAATTGAGACAATGGAATGTTAAATCCTTTACAACTAGACGTACTTGGCCCAGCTTGCAGCTCTACGCTATTGGAATACGTTTGTCCGCTAGTATTGTGCATTGATAACGTGCATCTTCCGCTTGACGATATAGTTTGAACTAGACTACGAATGTAAAGAGTATTTGATTCTTTATCGACTGTTGTAGCTGTTATACTTACTCCAACTGTTGGTTTTTTGCCGTTGGATGACGGAGTTGGTTCTGGTGAAGGATCACTTCCTTGTAATGTTTTAGATTTTTGATCTGATGGCTCTTCTCTTGATTTATTAGACGCCTCATCTAATGATCTTTTTTTTATGTCTTGACCAGCGTTTTTTTGCTCCTCGGTGGCTGCGCTAAATTGGCTTTGAGTAAAAGGCCAGAGCTTAAACTTATAAGAAACCAAGCCGTAACCTGTTAAAGACAGCAGTATGACAGCTATTAAAATCAACACTTTTATTTTTTTATTTTGTTTTTTCTGTATTTTCATAATTGTTACCTAATTAATACTACTATAGCAGATATAGATAAAACGGTAAAGCTCTAATAAGTTCTTTTATAGAATAAAATATCTCCATTATGTACAGTGACTTTATCAATTAGTTCATAGCAAGGTAACTGTAGTGGCGTCGTAGATAACACACGAGTAACAGATTTTCCTATATGATTACTACAGCTCAATTTTGCAATAAATACATCCGGCTGACTAAGTACGAGATCTTTATCTATGGTGTCAGATAGAAGTATATGTGCATATCTGTTATAAATCGTCCTATCTTTTGACACTTTTGACCAGAAATCTTTATCAGGGTAAGTATTGACTCCCGTAATTGATTTCCTATTTGCCATTTGAGGGAAATTTTCTAGTACGCTTGTGCCGGACAATCCCCATGTGTCGTCACTAGACGAGGTAGAGATAATCTTTTTGGTTATAATATTATCGTTATACCCGCTTCCTAGACCTCTATATAACGGCTGTATAGTTATTGTCGACATAATACATAAAGAAGAGAGCACTAACAGTCCGAGTTTTTCCTTTTTTATAAATATAAGGGCTAGTCCACCAGAAAGGCTTATTGCGGCTAGTAATAATACGCGAAGATCCCCGGCAAAGTTACGATTGAACTTTACGACATACACGATGGTGCAGACATAAATGATAATCACTATTGTTGAATATAAATATGATAAATAGCGATATTGTGATGAAAATTTTATAGTATTGGCAAGCGTGTATATTAATGAAAAGATTCCTATAAAACCTAATCCAAGCTGCAATCTTGTTATCGGTACAAGATGCATCATGAAAGGTTTTGCTATTGAAGAGAATCCTGGAATAAATAAATGAGATATGAATATTAAGCAGGAGACAAAAATAGCAACCCCAACCCAATCTATAGTTTTATTTTTACGCCATTTGCTATATAAAATAAACAGTATAGGAATGATAAATGCAAAAGGCGTGATGATAAATGCAGACAGTTCACTTTGATTAATGGATCCTTTACTTGGATCTATCGATGAAATGGATGTGTCATCCATAAGTCGGTATTGACTATAGCCAGTGAGACCGATTAGATCAGCTTGTGATGGAGTTCCCGAATGTACGAATCGTGCCCCGGGATAATCTGTACCAGAAATGGCTTGTACGGCATCTATTCTGGTGATTAAAAATATACCAACTATGCCGATCGCTGCTAGAGCAGATCCTACTATGAATGCTGTATTTACATATAGTATTTTTCGCACTTTTTTGGGTGTTTTTTTCCAAGTATTTATATAATAGCCAATCGCCACTAGAAATACAGTGATGACAACAGGCACTTGAAAGGCTGGGTATAGCAGTAGGGCGAAGCTTACCATTGAATAGGTTAATAAAAGTGATAATATGAGTTTCGATATTATATCACCATGTTTATATCTCTTTAAAAAAGACAAAGATTTATTTTCTATTAATTTCATTATTAATAGCAGTATGACAATTCCCCAGACAATACTCATTATAGTAATGGTTTGGTACCACCAGAATATAAAAGGGGTAAAAGAGCCTATGATAGCGATAGATCCCGACAGCACGTATTTATTGGGAAGAAATTTTAACGATAGAAAGTATATACTTAATAGCAATGATGCTAACAATAGCCACCACTTAAAGGCAAAAGCAAACTCGAAAGGAACTATTAAAAAGGCAAGATTTTGAGGTCGGAATACTGTTGACCATTCTTTATATGGCGCATCAGACACAAGGCTCATATTCTTGCCAGAATTTCCAAAGTTCTTGTTTATTAGTGGATATCCAGCTTCTTTTTGTGCAATTGTGAATTGTGTAACGACCAGCCACTCGTCGCTGCGAATAGGTCGAGCTTCGCCTGATATGAGATTAGATGATTTACCATTAAGGAAAGAGTCATAATATAAGCCAAATGAAGATCCAGATATCTTAAATCCTGTCGCAAAAATTAGACAAAAGATAATAGTAGACGGGAAAATCCATTTTTTATATGAATCGTCTTTTAATTTTGTAAAAATAGAACGTAGAACTTGCATAACATTTATTAGTATACAGTAAAAATAACAAGTATAAAGATTGTGTTTTTTGAGAATAAGTCTAAAAAACGAAAAATAAAAAATGAGTGATGTGCTATCTTTGTTAAAGATAGTAAGAATGTAAGGAGGCTACGTAATGATAAACATCGCATCACCCGTTATAGAGGAAGAGGAGCGTCGGGCGGTAAATGAAGTTATAGAGTCAGGTATGCTGGCTCAGGGCCCGAAAGTCGCTGAGCTTGAAGAAAGTTGGGCTAAATATTGTGGAGTGAAACATGCTTTAGCTGTGAATAGCGGTACAGCTGCCATTCACTGTGCTTTATATGCTGCAGGAGTTGGTGAAGGCGATGAAGTTATCACTACGCCATATAGCTTTATTGCTACGATCAACCCTATACTAATGTTGGGCGCTCGACCAGTTCTTGTAGATATAGATGATGAGACATTTAATATCGATGTTTCAAAAATAGAAGCAGCTATTACAGACAAAACTAGGGCTATAATTCCAGTTGATTTGTATGGTCAACCTTGCGACTGGAAGGAGTTGCGAGAAATTGCAGATAAGCACGAACTCAAAATTATTGAAGATGCATGTCAGGCAATTGGTGCAGAATATGACGGCGTGAAAACTGGTGCCTTGGGTGATTTTGGATGTTTTTCACTGTATGCTACAAAGAATATTATGTGTGGTGAAGGTGGCGTTGTTACCACTAATAGTGATGATGCTGCGGCTGCTATTCGCTCATTCAGGCAGCACGGAATGACTTCATCTTACGAGTACGCTGATTTAGGATATAACTATCGTATGTCAGACTTGCACGGTGCTATCGCCGTTGAGCAATTAAAGAAAGTAGAAGACTTTACGAATAGGCGACAACATAACGCTAATATGTTAAATGAAGCGTTGGCTGGAGTTGAAGAGATAGTCTTACCGAAGATTGCAAGCAACAGAAATCACGTATATCACCAATATACTATTTTACTAGATAAGAGTATACGAAGAGATGATTTTATAGCTAAATTAAGAGAAAAAGGAGTTGGTGCTGGAGTTTATTATCCAAAACCGTTGCACGTATATCCACATATTTCAAAACTTGGATATAAAGTGGGAGATTTTCCTGTTGCCGAAGATCTGGCTGCAAGAGTTGTGTCTTTGCCTGTTCATCCAAAAGTTACAGATGCTGATATTGAAGTAATTGCTAGCGCAATTAAGGAAGCCGTAAATGACTAATAATAAAGAAGGTAAAATAAGGGTTGCTGTCATTGGTACTGGAAATATGGGGCGCAATCATGTGCGTAATTATTTCATGCTTCCAGAATCTGAACTAGTGGCAATAGCAGACGTTAATCCAGTCGCAAAATCGTTGGCTGACGAATACAAGACAAAATTCTTTACTGATTACAAGGAAATGCTTGAGAAAGTTCATCCAGATGCCGTGTCTGTGGTTGTGCCTACTCCATTTCATCTTGAAGTTGCAACTGAGGTGATGTCTCGAGGTATTAATTGTATGCTTGAAAAACCAATTGCATCTTCGGTGGAAGAGGCTGATAAACTAATTGCTTGTGCTGAGAAAAATGAAGTTACGTTTACAGTTGGCCATATAGAGAGGTTTAATCCAGTAATTAAGAAGCTGAAACAGATGATCGATGACAATGCTATAGGTGATATAACTTCGGTAGTATGTAAGCGTGTTGGTGGTTTTCCTGCTGTTGAGCCAAAAACGGATGTAATTATTGACCTTGCAGTTCATGACGTTGATATAGTTAATTATCTATTAGGACAAAAACCTAAAGCTATTCATAGCCACAGCTCGCGTACTCGTCATAGTAAAAAAATTGATTCAGCAGAAATATTGATGGATTATGGTAGAGCATCAGGATTTATCCAGGCTAATTGGCTGACTCCAGTAAAAATTCGTACCATTGCACTGACTGGATCGTTAGGCTATCTAGAGGCTAATTATATAACGCAGGAGCTTACATATTATAAACATAATATGAAAGAGATTCAGAAAGATGGTTTTACTGAATTTGTTTTGCAGGTTGGTGATCCAGAAAAGCGTGTGATAAAAGTTGATTTTGAAGAGCCTTTAGCTGCTGAATTGAAAGCTTTTATGGCTAAATCTATGGGCAGGACAGCGTCAATTGTTGATCCGGTAGATGCGCGCGAAGCGTTAAAAATATCATTAGAGGCTGTTGCGCCTTTTGACGTTAAATAGGAGGATAATATGAAAAGAATTTTAGTAACAGGTGCTGGTGGATCGCCTTCTGCAAACTTTATTCGATCTCTTAGGGCTGCGGATGAAGAATATTACATTGTTGGCACAGATGCCGATAAATATTATTTACAGCGTGCTGAAGTTGATGTTAAATATCTAGCGCCGTTGGCAAACGACCCAAAGTACATTGATTTTTTGAATTACATTATAGAGAAGGAAAATATTGAGTTTGTACACGCTCAAAACGATGTTGAGGTTGGGTTTTTGAGTGAGAATCGAGAGAAAATTAAAGCCAAAACATTTTTTCCAGCCAAAGAAACCGTTAAGATTCTTCAAGATAAGTTTGAGTCGTTTAAACTATGGGAGAAGGCCGGCATTAAAGTTCCTAAGACTAAACTAATTGAAGGTAGAGATACTGATTTAGATGCTCTATTAGAGGAGATGGGTGGGTCTATGTGGATTCGCGCAATATCAGGAGCTGGTGGTCGTGGATCTCTTCCAGTTCACGATGTTAAGACTGCTAAGAACTGGTTAGATTTCCAAGAGAAAAATGGCTCGTGGTCTGGTAATTTTACAGTATCAGAATTGCTTGAACCAGAGACGGTTACTTGGATGTCGTTATGGAAAGACGGCGAGTTAGTTGTTGCCCAGGGGCGCAAGCGCTTATATTGGGAGTTGTCAAAAATTTCTCCATCAGGCGTCACCGGCGCTACTGGAACGGGATTAACTTATTCGGATGCTGAACTTGATGATATTGCCCGTAGGGCTGTGCTGGCTGTTGATAGTAGACCAGATGGTCTATTTGGTGTGGATATGGCTTATGACAAAAATGGTGTACCAAATCCAACAGAAATTAATATTGGCCGATTCTTTACGACTCACGAATTCTTTACACAAGCGGGTCTTAATATGCCTGAAATGTTTGTTAAGCTTGGCTACGGTGAAGAGATTCCCGCGATTGATAACAATACCAATCCTCTACCAGATGGTCTAGTATGGATTCGAGGAATGGATTTCCGACCAGTTTTGTCGGATATGGGAGTTGTAGAAGAGAGTGTTGCTCAGCGTGATCGTATCCTTAAGGAAATATCATAGGTGAAAATTCTCGTTACTGGTGCATCTGGTTTTGTTGGCAGGCGTTTTTTGGAAATGGCGCCTGCCAGCTGGGAGATAGTTTGTTTAGGCAGATCTAATATTGATTATGATGATGTTAAGTGGGTTGAATGCGACTTGTCTAGTAAGGAGAGTTCAAAAATAGCTGCTGATGTATTGGCTGATAAAGAATTCGACGTTATAGTCCATTTGGCGGCTTTTGTGCCAAAAAAATCTATCGAAGACAGTTTAGAGAAGTGTAAAGAAGGCAATATAGATGGGACTATTAATCTTCTAACGTATTTCGGCAAAAAGGCAAAAAAGATTATTATCGGCAGCACTGTAGAAGCTTATGATAAAACAAAAATTAGTGGTCCAATTACGGAAGATAATGTTGTGTCTGGTAGTTCATATTATAGTTCCACTAAGATAGCTAGCGAAGTAATTGCTCAATCATTTGCGCAAAAAAATAACAAAGAGCTTACTATTCTGCGATTTTCAATAATGTATGGCGGATATGACCCAATTGCTAGGGCTATCCCTAACTTCATTAGAGCGGCTAAGTCTGGAGATAATCTGACTATTAATGGTCCACTAGTTCTTCGCGACTATGTGCATATTGACGATGTAGCTAGTAGTATTATATGTGCAGTTAATTCGGCGGGTGCTGGAGTGGTCAATATTGGGACGGGTAGGGGAGTCTCTATTAAAGAAACAGCGGAGTCAATTATTAAAAGTATGCGATCGAGTAGCTGTATAAATATTATATCCGATAGCGGTGGTTGCGATATAGTGATTGATATATCAAAGGCAGAGAGTCTACTTGATTATCATCCTAAAGTGTTCTTTCCGGATAAAATTAAGGAGATGGGTGATCTCTATGAAAATTGTAAATAGAAATATATTTATAGATTTTGACGGTACTTTGGTCGATATTGCCCCTCGTCATTATAGAGTATATAAGAAGTGTGTCGAAAAAATGGGCGGCACACCTCTTGATCGGAAGAAATATTGGGAATTGAAACGTGATAATATTTCCTGGAATGAATTATTGTTGATAAGTGGGCTTGAGGTAAATAATAGGGATGATTATCTCGAATTATTTATTGATCGCATAGAATCGTTAGAGGAACTATATAGAGATGAGCTTTTTGTAGATAGCTTGTCTGCGCTAAAAAAGCTATCCTCGAATGACAATAAGCTATATCTACTTAGTTTAAGACGAAACTCAGACGCTCTAGATAAGCAGATTGAAAAGTTGGGAATTGGGTGTTTTTTTGAGAAAATTTTATCAGGACATAGTGACACAAAAGAAGGCACATTATTAAAAAAGGCAGATATAATTAAGCAAACAATAGATAATCCCGGAGACTCTATTATTATTGGAGATACTGAAGCTGATGTTGCTGCGGCTCAGCAGCTCAATGCGACCAGTATTGCTCTTTTGAGTGGAATTCGTAGTAAGGGGTTCTTGAAGTCAATGGAGCCAGACTATTTAGTTGCCGGTATTGGTGATGTAGCTAACATTAATTTTTAATCTGGTAACCTATTTCTTAAAGTTATTATTTTCATTGGATACGTCGATTGTAAGAGCCGTCAGCGTTAGCTGTATTCCTAGTATAAACGGTAGTACAGCTAACATTACGCTGCCTGCGGTCGGTGATTGGTGGGCGAATAACTTAACATATAACAAAAATATAGCCAATAATAGCGATATTATTAAGAAGAACATACCCGTGAATAGGAATAGTGCTACGGGATGAAAACCGTATAATACGTATTTGTAATAAATCCTGCGCCAGAATCCTTTCCATACAGCCTTTAGATTTCTCCATGCTGTCGGGATTAGTTTGATGGTTGATTTTTCGTCGCCGTAATGTGCTGGTACAGCATGGTCAATGACTTTAGCGTTAGCTATCGACAGAGCAGTCAGCATACTAGTTTCATAATCATAACGTTTTTCTACTATAGAAAAATCGACTTTTTCGATTATCTCACGACGCAGCCAACCGCACCCGTTAGTGATGTCTGTAATAGAATAATACCCAGTAGAAAATTTGGTGAGTAGAGATATGAATATATTTCCAAATTGGCGATATTTTGGCATAGTTTTGAAGGCTTCTCGATGGAAAAACCTACTTGCTTTTACGTAGTCTGCTGATTGATCTATGAAGTCATCCAGCATTGCCTTTAGATATGATGAATCAAACTGATCATCTCCTGCGACTATACCGATAGCTGTTGCTTTAGTATTTTTTATCGCATGATTATATCCAGCGATAAGAGCTCCTCCAACACCTTGATTTACCTTATTGTCAACAATTATAAGTTTGCTATACTGCTTTTTTAATCTTTTCAGAACCCCAATAGTATTATCAGTGCTAGCATCGTTAACAGCTATAATATAGTCTACATATTCCGGTATTTTCTTTATTGTTTGAGTAATCATTTTCTCTTCGTTATAACAAGGTATAACAACTGCGGTCTCTAATTTTCTGTACATGTAATCAATTATACTACAATCGTATATACATTATGAACGAATATGATATTCTTAATAAAGATAATATGAAAAATGGTATATTTTTAAAAATCTTTTTATTTCTTGTTGTAGGCGGTGTTACACTACTAATAGACACGTCAATATCGTATATTTTATACCACAATATACATTTGCCAGCTTTTTTAGCTAGTGGTATCGGCTTTTTATCGGGATTTGTTTTTAACTTTCCTGTGAATCGTAAGAAAGTTTTTAATCATAGTCAATATGATAGATTCTCTTTAAAGATACAAATTACTCTTTACACATTACTTAGTTTATTTAACCTAGTAGCAACCTCGTCGATTATTGCCACTTTAGTAAACTCTAACATACTGGATATCCAATGGGCGAAAGTTGTAGTTACTGCAGTATTTGCAATTTGGAATTTTCTGGTTTTTAATTTATTTATTTTCTCAAAGAACAACGACAAAAATGTGGAAATAAGAAATGTCTTATTTTAACCAGGGATGATTTAACTAAGAATACTATATATAATACCCTGGGCTATGACAGAGCTGTGGTTGTGAATGTGGACGGATTGTCTACAAACGATGCAGTTAGTACCTGTAAGAGCTTATAGATATTTGCCGTACCCAGATTTTTTTAATGGTTCGGCAAGTATTTCTAACTGCTCCTTGGAAATCCAACCGTTTTGAAAGGCGGTTGCTTCGGGTGATCCGACTATTTGTCCGGTCCTTGTTTGGATTACACGTACAAAATCTTCGGCATCGGTTAGGCTATTTATCGTGCCAGTATCAAGCCATACATCACCATTATCTAAAGTTTGCACTTTGAGCTTTTCGCGATGTAAATACTCAGCGTTTATGGATGTTATCTCCAGCTCTCCTCGGTCAGATGGCTTTACATTTTTAGCAATATCTATTACATCGTTATCATAAAAATATAGACCTACCACTGCAAAATTAGATTTTGGATGCACTGGTTTTTCCTCGATGGAAACAGCTTTATTATTCTCGTTAAATTCAACTACTCCATAACGTTCAGGATCAAGCACTTTATATGCAAATACAATACCACCGTCGGGGTCTGTGCATTCTTGTAGTGAATTATCAAGGGCGGCTCCGTAGAATATGTTGTCACCAAGTATTAATGCCACTTTATCATTGCCGATAAAGTTTTCACCGATAATAAAAGCTTGTGCTAGACCGTCTGGTGTAGGTTGAACAGCATATTCTAAATTTATGCCCCACTGCGATCCATCACCAAGAAGTCTCTTGAAGCCGTTTTGATCATCTGGAGTAGTGATTATTAAAATATCACGAATTCCTGCTTGCATTAACGTGGTTAGCGGATAGTAAATCATCGGTTTATCGTAAATAGGCATCAACTGTTTACTTATGGCTTTTGTAATTGGCCATAGACGCGTACCCGATCCACCCGCTAAAATTATTCCCTTCATCATATTCTCCTTTATGCTGTATGATTATATATCTATGATTCGATAGTATCAAGGTTAAACGGTTTTGAGATTAACGGATGTTGTATTTTTTAGGCATTGTTCGAGATATATTGCCTTAAGTCTTCCTCCCAGTTACGGCTTTGAAATCCTGTAGAGTGTAGTTTATCTAGGCTCATATCGCTATTGAGTGGCCGTGGTGCAACTCCTGGCTTGTTGGCAAAATATTCTGCGGTAGTTGTATTAGAAACGATTAAGTCTTTATGATTAGATAATTCAAATATTTTTCTAGTAATGTCCGCCCAAGAAGCGAGTGGTCCGTCATTTGTTGCGTTATAAGTTCCGAACGGAGCTTTAGTTGATAATAGATGGTCTATAATACGCACTAGCTCACTGGTAAACGTTAAACGGCCTATTTGATCATTAACAACGGTTGGTGAGATATTTTTTTCTGCCAATCCGAGCATGGTGCGAACAAAATTTTTGCCTTCACCAATTACCCATGTAGACCGAAGTAGATAGAAGCGGTCTAATTGTTCGACCAATAGGTCTCCTGCGGCCTTACTCTGACCATAGACACTAAGAGGGCTAAGTGGCTCGTCCTCTGTGTGGGGTTTTTTTGTTCCGTCGAATACGTAATCGCTGGAAATGTGAACCATTGTCATATCATATTTTCGGCATACCCGAGTAAGGTTAGATACTGCAGATGCATTAACTTTCCAAGACGCTACGCGGCCTTCTCCGGTTTCTGCTCCATCGACATTAGTGAAGGCAGCAGCGTTAAGTATGATATTAATGTTAGACCAGTCAAAAGATTCAACTGATTCTAAGTCTGTGATATCAAGAGTGTCAATGTCAGCAGATTTGGCATTAGGGTATTGTCTTTGTAGGGCTAATCCTAGTTGTCCGTTTGCGCCAATAATGAAAATTTTATTATCGTCCATAATTTTATACCTCCATAGGAATTACATTATTTAATAGTGGATGTGTGGCGTCTTTTTCGGAAATAATCGCTTGATCCTTATTGATTGGCCAGTTGATTTTTAATTCTGGATCAAATAAATTAACAAAAGTATATTTAGCATCTGGGAACCAATGAGCGTCAACTAGATATGTGTAGGCGATATTATCGTCAAGCGTTTGGTAACCGTTAGCTACGCCTTTAGGAACGAAAATTGCTGTGCCTGGATTAATCTCGTGGGTAAATACTCGCCCAAAACTATCTCCCTTGCGAAGGTCACACCAGGCGCCGAAAACGCGACCGTTAGCAGTTGATATAAATTTGTTCCAAGGTTCAGCATGAAGTCCACGAGTAGCGCCAGTTTTGTCGTTGAAGCTGATATTGTTTTGTACGATATCGAATGCTGGCAATCCTAAAGCTTCCATTTTTTCTTTTTGATAATTCTCTTTGAACCAGCCACGGTTATCTCCATGAACAGGCAATTCGATGACAAATAATCCCGGAATTGGTGATTCAGTTACGGTGAGTTCATTGTAGTTACTTGGGTCAAACATAATTATTGTCCTTGTTTTGCATAAGCTGCTTCAACGGCGTCTTTTTGGGTGCGCCACCAGTCTTCGTGTTCGCGATACCAGTTAATAGTTTGCATTAATCCATCGTGCATACCGGTTTTATTGTCTGTGTATTGCGGTTGCCATCCTAACTCGCGGCGTAACTTGCTGGAATCCATTGCGTAGCGCATATCATGACCTGGACGATCGTTGACATGTTCATACCAATCTTTGCCTTTACCCATTAGCTCACAAATCAATTCAATCACCATCTTGTTATTAATGTGATCATTATCTGCACCAATGATGTAGGTTTCTCCTAGAATGCCTTTTTCTAGGATTAAATGAACCGCTGAGTTATGATCATCAACATGAATCCAGTCGCGGACTTGCTCGCCAGTGCCATAAAGTTTTGGTTTAATATCGCTTAAGATATTTGTAATTTGACGCGGAATAAACTTTTCAATGTGTTGGTATGGCCCGTAATTGTTAGAGCAATTTGATATAGTTGCTTTAATTCCAAAGCTACGAACCCAAGCACGAACTAGCATGTCGCTTGAAGCTTTTGTGCTGGAGTAGGGACTTGATGGTTTATATGGCGTATCTTCTGTGAAACGGTTTGGGTCGTCAAGCTCTAAGTCGCCGAAAACTTCGTCGGTTGAAATGTGGTGTAATCGTTTTTCATGCTTTCGGACGGCTTCTAGGATTGTGTACGTGCCGATTATGTTCGTTTCAACAAATGGCCATGGATTGCGCAGTGAATTGTCGTTATGACTTTCGGCAGCGAAATGTACCACAATGTCATTTTCAGCAACCAGCTTGTCTATTAGCTCGGCATTGCAGATGTCGCCCTCTACGAATGTAATTTGGCCAGCTACAGTTTCCAAATTAGCACGATTTCCGGCGTAGGTTAATTTGTCAATAATAGTGACTTCATATTCTGGCTTGTGTTTTACGGTATAATGCACAAAATTCGAGCCAATGAATCCCGCGCCTCCCGTGACTAGCATCTTTGTCATAAGTATAGTATATCAGGTATAATAGAGAAGTTATAGAGGAGGATATTATGAAAGTTGTAATTGTTAGCGGCTATTTTAATCCATTACACGGTGGGCATTTAGATATGATTGAGGCGGCTGCAAAAATGGGTGATTATTTGATTGTAGTAGTGAATAATGACAAGCAGCAATTGCTAAAAAAAGGAAAAATTATCCTTGATGAAGAAAACCGACTTCGCTTAATGCGAGCATTAAAGGGTGTCGATCAAGTGATGCTGTCTATTGATGAAGAACCGCCAGTTACGGAAACATTAGAAATGATTGCTCGGCAATATCCGGGATGTCAATTGGTATTTGCAAATGGTGGTGATAGATCGGCACCGGAAGTTGTTCCAGAGCGTGGTGTTTGTGAAAAGTACAACATTGAAATGGTCTATGGGGTTGGTGGCTCAAATAAAGCAGACTCGTCTACTCGAATTAATCAAGCTACTGGACAGGAAAGCTAATCTCAGTTTTCCCGACCGTATTTTTCATATACAGCCAAAGTCTGCTCGGCCATGCGTTGCCATGAGAATGTTTTGACGTGTTTCTTGCCTTTTTTAACGAGTTCATTGCGTAATTTGTCGTCAGATAAGATGTCGTCAATTGATCTTGCTATGTCCTCGACGCTAAGCGGATCAAAGTAGTGAGCGGCATCGCCATGAGTCTCTGGCAGGCAAGTAGCGGTGCTTGATGCGACTGGCGCGCCGTGTAGCATTGCCTCTAACCCCGGTAAGCCAAATCCTTCACTAAGAGAAGGGAAGCAATAAACTGCCGTATTTTCATACATCCAGCGTAATTGTTCGTCTGATATAAAGCCGGTAAACACGACGTTTTTAATTCCACGCTCATTTACATATGTCTCGTGGCGAGCGTAATTGCTATCTTTTTTACCCGCCAAAGCCAGTACTAAATCTGGATATTTTTTCTGTAACAAAGCAAACGCGTCAATTAGTCGTCGAAGGTTTTTATGCGGTGTTGGTCGGCCAATATACATGATAAATTTTTTACCGACCAATTCGTCGACTGGCTCATTGCCTTTTGGTAAATCATCCGCAGATTCCAAAGTTACAGTAATTTTCTCTGGGTTTACGCCGGTGAATTTAATCAAATCATTTTTTACGAAGTTAGAAATTGTAATGATGTGCGAGGACCTTCTGGCGACTTTTTTATTGACCCATTTATAAATTTGTTGCTTAATCCAGAAAACGACAGGATTTTTATCTGGATTACTAAATCTGACAGTAGTCAAATCTTGCATTGTAGTGACGACTGGGCTGGAATTGTACAGAACCGGTTGCTGAACCATCGCAAAATGAACTAAGTCTGGATGGAGACTTTCAAGTTGTTTTTTGAAGCCGATTTGCTCGGCGAAAGTGTATTCTTTGTAGGGACAAATAACTTTTTGGAAGCGCGAATTGCTTGGCTGCCAACCGTCGAAGTCTTTTGGCTTGAGCAGAATAACATAATCGTTTTTATTATCAATTTTCTGCAAATAATGAATCAGTCGTTCGATGTACCGACCAGTGCTAGTCCTTAATGTTCGGGCGTCAATTACGATTTTCACGATAATGTTCCTTCCATGATTTATCAACTATTTTTTTCATTGCTTTATGGAAAATTGCGGCTGAAAATTCGTTAGCTGTGGCTGAAATCTTTGTTGGTGAAACTTTCTTTCCTGACAGTTTCTCTAAAACTTCTATTAGCGAAGAATCTGTTTGCTCGGAAAAGAACCAGCCGTTTTTTTCGGGTTTTATATAATCAAGCGCGCCACCGGCTTCATACGCAATCACTGGAATGCCAGACGCCAACGCTTCAACTGGTGCAATCCCAAAATCTTCATGCGAACAAAAGATAAACAAATCTGCTTTTTTAATATATTTTTCTCGTGTAGCATTATCAACAAATCCCAGGAAATTAGTGTGTTTATCGGCGATATTTTTTAGATTGTCAACGTCAGACCCTTTGCCGATAATATCCAACTTCCAGCCGAGTTTTTGGCAAGCTTTAATAGCAATATCAAGTCGTTTCATTGGCACGATTCGCCCCCAAATCAGACAGCGAGGTTTTTTAGGGATGGATGTTTGCTTGCGATTTTTAGCAAGCGGCGAAAAACTCGATACGTCAATCGGTGGAAAAACAACTGTGCTTTTTCGCTGGTAAAACTCTTCAATATCAGCCTGAATTCCTGTGGAGTTGGCAATGAAAACATCGACATTTTGAGCAGCATTGAAATCGCGCTTTTTTAGTGGTTTAACTAGTGTTTTTAGCCCCAAACGCGCCAACCATTGCGGACGAAAACTTGGTCGTTTGATATATTCCTCGTAATGTCGCCAGTAAAAATGAGTTGGCGTGTGGCAGTAGCAAATATGAAGCTGATCTGGCCTAGATTTGCGGACAAATTTTGCCTCGCCATTTCCTGAACTAGAAATGATAATGTCGAATTCACTAAGGTCGAGTTTAGCGAACCACCATTGTCTAAGAAGTGGCAATAATCGTCGAATTTTTGAAAATGGCCATCGCTGCAGATAACCAGTAACGACTTTGTTGTCTAATCTTTTTCGCCACTCATCGCTACAAAAAGAAGTGTAAATTGGCGCTTCTGGATATAATTTATGAATTTCTAGGACGACTTTTTCGGCGCCGCCACCGTAAATCCAGTCATGAACTATGGCAATTTTTGGCTTACTCATCAATTGTCCTTTTGAAAGATTACCATACAGGTTTTTAGTAAAATTGTAATATCTAGCCAAATGCTCCAGTTTTGGACGTAATATAAGTCGATTCGTCGACGCTCTTCAAAACTAATACTGCGTCTGCCAGATACTACGGCAAGCCCAGTGAGTCCAGATTTGACTGCTAGCAAAACGTGTTTTTTATCGTAAGCGCTTAATTCGTGCGGTACTAGTGCTCGAGGTCCGACTAGACTGATGTCGCCCTTAACGACGTTGAATAATTGCGGTAATTCATCAAGACTAAAGCGGCGAATAAATCGACCAACTGGCGTCACTCGAAAATCGTGATCAAGTTTGTCGCCGTTCTTACGGTATTCTTCAATTAGCTCAGGCTTACCAACCATTCGAAAGACCTCTTCGTCGGTCTTGCCATCAAACTTTGCGTAATGTGAGCGGAATTTATAGACCTTGAATGGTCGATTGTAGCGAGTGAGACGTTTCTGTTGTTTGCCATGCATTAAAATTGGTCCAGCTGGGTCGCTGATTTTTACAGCAATTGCCACCAAAAGCATAATTGGCGAGGCGATAATAATCCCAATTGTCCCGCCTATAATATCCATAATTCGCTTAACAATTCGCCCATAGCCCATTAACGGCGTTGGATGAGTGTGAATTAGCGGCACAGAATCAATGATGTCGATGGTGTGCTTGGTGGTCATAATTCCGTCAAATTCCGGCGCTTGATAGAAATCCAGATAATGTTTCTGGGCAATTTGATAATGTTCGCTAACGTTTTTTGAGTCGGTTTGGATGATGACGTCAATTTTATCTCTGGTGAGTGCCGATTCTAATGACGAACGCTTAAGGGGCTTAAGCTCGATTGGAATAAATTGGCTTTGTGCGACAATTCCGCTAATCTTAAAGCCTGTAAGCGGGTTAGTTTCGATAAAATCAGCCAGTACATGAGTTAAGTCGCAATTGCCAATTAGCACAACACGGCGCGCTCCGAGTCCGCGCTTTAATAGCTTCAGGCGAACAATATTTGCAGCGCTACGGAAAGTCATTAATAGAATAAAGCCAATTCCGGTGGCGTAAACTGCGACAAGTTTGGCTGGGAATAGCGGAGTATTAGTAAAGAACGCCACAGAGATCATAATCATAATTCCAGTTATTGACGCCAGAAGTATTCGTCCGAAATTTCGTAGCGGGTGAGTGTAAACTTCTCTGTCATATAAGCCAAAGAAATAGAACATTACGATCCACAACGGCAATGTCATAAAAATAGAGGTGATAAAATCTATTGCATTAATACTGATATGGAATGGTCTAGGGTCTAGGGAAATTCGTAAAATATAGGCAACAGTAAATGCACTCAATAAAGCTAGGATATCAAGGATGACCAGAGCAATTTTGAAGTAAAAATCAGACTTTTTCCGCATAATCTCTGGGGTAATTATACAAAAATACGCCAATTATAGCAAAACAATGAATCGTATTTATGAAGCTGCCAAAAAACCAGAAATGCACAAACATCGCAATTACCAGAGATAAAACAAATTGAGCTTTAACTTTACGGATATTTTTTATGGCAAAAAATGTAATTATAAGTGGAACAATTAGGAGAGCAAATAATCCAACGATTCCTAACCCGCTGAGTAATAATATGTAAAAAACGTAGACTGTTTGGTCTGTTGAAACGTTTACATGAAGGTGTTTTTGGATAAAATTACCGAGGTTGCCAAGTCCAACGCCGAAGAAAAATGTTCGTGGCGACGACAGCCAAGACTTTACGGCTAAGTCGCTGGCGCTGAGTCGGTCATTGGCAGAAGCTTCAACGAAACCAGCGGGCTGGAAAGAATTGTTGCTTGACGGAATGTTTTCGGCTGGTTTTGGTGATGGATTTTTGGTGATGGATTTTTGCGGAATCTTAATTTTCCCGAGAGATAATTGATCGACCATACTGACGAAGGTATTGTGCGCAATGAAAGGTGTATTGGCATATCTAATATTGGCTGAAGCGAATAATAGGATAAAACCGAATAGCAATCCAGTAGCGGCAATTGGAATGTTTTTATATATAAACGATAAATTGATACGTTTTATGAACGTGACTATCAATAAGGCTGTGATGGCGATAAAAATTGCCAAAAATCCACCACGAGAAAACGTTAAAGATATGGCGATAGTGGTGAAAAATAGGCTAAATTTGGCTAAGCGAGATTTTGATTGAAAGAGCGCAAGGAAGAAGGCTGGAAGTAAAGAATTGGCAAAGAACTGAGGTTCGGCGGCGAATAAATTAATTCGTGGAAATCCAAAAACGTTGGCTTTACAACCAGTACAAAGCGTACCAAATCCCGTTGGTTCAAAAGTGGCGACGATGAGCTGAATAATTGCTAAAATTCCAAAAACTAGCCCACTCCATAGTCCGATGCTGACGAGCTTTCGCTTTTGTGATTTTGATAATTCGCTGTAAATTAAGCCAGCAGATAATCCAACGACGAGTAAGAATAATAGCGATAATGAATACAACGCGGTGCGTAGACGTGCTTCTGCGAAAAATACGCCGACGGTGATGGCGATAAAAATTGCCAAAAATCCGCCGATTAGCCATCGATTTCTAAATAATGATTGCCGTTTTTCAAATAGCAAGAGCAAGGAAAATAACAGTAGGCTTACGGCAACGATTTGATATAATCCTACGCGTAAAGATGGAAAATCCAGAATTGATAAACCGACACTGGGATGTAGAGCGAATCCGCCGCCAAAAATAATAATCGCCAACAGCCATAATCTAATGTCGCTTATATATTTTTTTACCATATTTTAAGTATAGCGTATGGTGTATACTTTAGATATGAAACTGACGAAAAAGCAAAAATTAATGTTGGATTTTATCGATGGATTTATTAAGGGCAATGGTTACAGTCCAACACTTCGAGAGATTATGCGCGCTTTGGGTTATAAATCGGTGTCGACGGTGGCGAAGCATGTTGATAATTTGGTGGCTGCGGGATTTTTGGAGAAGCAGGACGGCGAAGTTAGATCTTTGACGCTGAGTAGTGAGAAAAAAGAAGTTTGGTGGCAGAATTTAGCGAAAGAAATTAAGAAAAGAGAAGCAAAAGACGACGAAAAATCACGCTCGGAAGTAGATATTTTAAAAAAAGCATTGGAAATTGTCCGTCATTAACTTTACAACTACTTAAAAACTCGCTATAATACAAGACATATTCCGGCATAGCTCAGTGGTAGAGCGGTTGGCTGTTAACCAATAGGTCGCTGGTTCGAGCCCAGCTGCCGGAGCCAAATTAGTTTTCTATGAAGCTGTCCTTAATAGGGCAGTTTTATGTAGGTTATTTAACGGATATATTTTATGGAAAAAACTTTCAAATATTACGACATTATTTTAGCTGTATTTGCTGCTATATTATTAATCTCTAATTTAGCAGGGACTAAATTAATTGCTTTTGGTCCGATTATTACAGATGGCGGAGCTATTTTATTCCCAATATCTTATATTCTTGGCGACGTTTTAACTGAGGTTTATGGCTATAAATATGCTCGACGAGCGATTTGGGTGGGGCTAGGTATTATGCTTTTGGCGGTGTTGTGCTTTACGATCGTGCGTTATATGCCACCGGCACCGGAGTATGCGGATCAGGCAGCGTACGAGGCGGTTTTAGGATTCTTCCCGAGGATTGTTGCAGCTAGCCTAGCCGCATTTTTGACTGGATCATTTTTAAATTCGTTTGTATTGGCGAAATTGAAAGTTAAAACTAAGGGCAAAAAACTATGGTTACGATTAATTGGATCGACAGTCGTTGGTGAATTATGCGATACTGTAGTGTTCGCCTTTGTTGCGTTCGGTGGAATACTTCAGGGAATGAACATGCTGACGTATATTCTGATTGGCTGGATATTTAAGACTGTAGTGGAGATTGTTTTCTTGCCTATTACATATCGCGTAATAGATAAGATGAAACAGATCGAAAAAGTTGATGCTTATGACGATAAGACTAACTTTACGCCGTTTAGTGTTGACTTGAAATAGTCTGGTTGATCTTTAAAGCATTTTTACAGAATGCTTGTTTATAGTGGCTTGCATGAAAGCAATAACCACACCCCAACCATTGGCTAGGTCGCGACTCGTAGAATCCGATTCTAGCCCATCGCCGTTTCGGGCGATAGTTAATCCATTTATCGATATAGTCGTGCCGGTGCTGAACGAGGAGAAAATTCTTCAAAGCAGCATTGAAACGCTTGACAAATACATGATGGAAAATTTGCCATATCGCTATCAAATAACAATTGCAGATAATGGCAGCCAAGACAAGACGTTAGAGATCGCGAACAGTTTGGCACAAAAACGTCAATCGGTTCGAGTTGTGAGCCTAGCAGAGCGCGGTCGTGGACGAGCGTTAAAACAGGTCTGGCAAAACAGTCAGGCGGATATCCTAACATATATGGATGTTGACTTATCCACTAGTCTGGACGATTTTCTGCCGATGATTCAGCCGTTGGTGGCAGGTGAAGCAGGTGTGGCAATTGGCTCTCGATTGATGAAAGAGTCAAAAACTAGCCGCGGATTTAAGCGAGAGTTTATTTCACGATGTTATAACAAGATTATTAAATTGACGTCGCGAACCAAATTTAGTGATGCACAGTGTGGCTTTAAGGCGATTCGCCGTGATGTGGCTAAGAGATTTTTGCCGAACATTAAGGATAATGAATGGTTCTTTGATACCGAACTTTTGATTAAAACGGAGCGCGCAGGTGTGCCGATCCACGAACAGCCCGTTACTTGGATTGAAGATACGGATAGTCGCGTGAAAATTGTGAAAACGGCGGTTGACGATTTGAAGGGTTTGCATCGTGTTAGTAAGGAATTGGACAATCGCTCGTGGCTTGAAAAAATAACTCTTCCGATTCTGTTAATTGCGACGGGCGCGTTGTATATGTTTGGTGCGATGCATAATGGTATGGCGAATAGTTATTACGCGGCGGCGGTTCAGGCTGCTAGTCAAAGCTGGACGGCGTGGCTGTTTGGCAGTTTGGACGCGGCGAATTATGTTTCAATCGACAAGCCACCGCTAGCCACGATGATAATGGGACTTAGTGCTAGGCTACTTGGATTTTCCAGCTTTTCAATGCTTTTACCTAGCGTGCTAGCTGGCGTTGGCTCGGTTTGGTTGTTGTATTCAGCTGTGAAACGACAATTTGGCTTCACCAGTGCGGCAATTGCTGGGATTACTTTAGCGCTAACTCCAGCTGCGGCGTTGATGTTCGGGTTTAATAATCCAGATGCTATTCTGACATTTATGCTCACGGCTAGTGGCTATGCATTCCTCAGATCGTTAGAAGGTGAGCGTCCACTTCTATGGCTTGGTCTGGCGGGACTATTTACGGGTCTGGCGTTTAATACGAAAATGCTCCAGGGCTTAATGGTTTTGCCGGCGATGGTGATTGTCTATCTAATATTTGCTAAGCCGCCAATTGTTACGAGATTTCTACATCTAATGTTTGCGGGCGTGATTACGACAGTGTCGACTCTATGGTGGAGTGTACTTGTTTGGCTAACACCGTCTGGCAATCGTCCGTGGGTTGGTAGCACGAATGATAATAGTATTTGGAGTTTGATTTTTGGCTATAACGGATTTGGTCGACTATTGGGAAACCGCGGCGGCGGAGGTGGCGGAACTCCTCCGAGTGGTGGAATGGCAATAGCAAGTCCTGGCGGAATGGGTGGTGGCGCTCCCAGTGGTGGTCATGGTCCTGGCGGCACTGGATTCGGTGGACAGACTGGATTATTCAGGATATTTAATAACGATTTTGGGCCGAACATTGCATGGCTATTAGTGTTAGCTTTGGTGGGTGGCGGACTACTCCTGTGGATTTTAAGAAAAACTCCGCGAACAAATCGTGGACGAGCGGCGGTGATATTCTGGATGCTTTGGTTGATTGTTCATATCATAATCTTCAGTATGACTAGCGGTGTGATTCATCCGTACTACGTGGTGGTGATGGCGCCGGCGGTGGCTGCTTTGGTGGGGATTGGTGTGCCGTTTTTGTGGGGAGCGTACGTCAGACGAAAATCATATGCCTGGGTCTTGCCAATGGCAATTGGCGTGACGACGATGACTACAATGATTATTCTGGGTTACGCTGGCACGATGACTTGGCTGATTTGGACGGTTGGCGCGCTGGGGCTTGCCGGTATGATTGGACTATTGATCAATCTATATTCACCGAAAAATTGGCTTCAAAACTCAGCTATCATCGCTTCCATTGCAGCATGTACGTTTTCTCCGGTCATTTATACATTATCGACAGTTAGCGTGGCTCACACGGGAAGTATTCCGACGGCGGGCCCAAGTTCAACAGCGATGCAAGGAAGTAATAATGAGAAATCGCAAGCCGATAGCGCGCTGGTCGAATATTTACTGCAAAATCAGAATGGCGCAACTTGGTTGGTGGCAGTGGACAGCGCAAATGAATCTGCGGCAATCCAGCTAACCAGTGGCCAACCCGTCATGGCAATTGGTGGCTTTAATGGTAGTGATACGCCACTCACGCTTGATCAATTTAAGCAATTAGTGGCTTCGGGCAAATTGAGATATTACGCAGCCAGTTTGCACAGTCACGGTGGCGGCGGTCCTGGTGGCGGTAATAACGAAATCACAAATTGGATAAAACAAAACGGTAAAGTCATTAATTATGGAGGTAGCGATGTAACATTATACGAATTGTCTGCATAGAAAGTAATTTGAACAAAGGAGAATTATTATGACAAGATTAAATCAAGAAACTCAAACAACGCCAGAAAACGTTTTTAACAGTTCAGAAGGAAGCTCAAGAGAAAAGCATTCCATTGGCGTCGGTGCGGCAATAGGAATAGCGGTAGGTGGAGTAGTACTATGTGGGCTAGGATTTGTGGCTGGAATGCAAGTTGGTGGCTCGAGCGGAAACTCAATGGCTAGTCAAGCTGGCGGTGGTCCTCCGGGTATGAGCCAGAATCAAGGTGGTCCGGGCGGTTCTAGGCAACAATCTGGCGGAAATGGCACCTCAAATCAGACTCAATCCAACCAGTCGGGACAATTAGGTCCATCTTCGTCGCAGCAAGCACCGTCGTCTCAAAACGGTACGACAAATACGCCACCGTCAGACGTCTCACAATCTGGCTCAACATCTCAATCAACTTCTCAATCCTCTCAACAATAAAAACCTAGTTCTCAATAAAAATTACCACCTCATTACGGGGTGGTAATTTTATGTAGTCTCAGATTATCTCAGAATGAATAGTCCTGCGGCAACTAATGCTAAGGTGGCTATAACACCTAAGAAAATATTAAATCCTGTGTTTGCGAGTAGACCGCTTATAGCATTCTGATTATTAGCTGGATTATGAGCGGCAGCCGATGGATTGGCGGGCTGTGGCTGTGGCTGAACCGCCCTAGGGATCGCTGATGTGTCGATAGCCAGAGTGCCACTAAACGTAGCTGAAACTGCCCCAATTGTTACGCTTCTTGTCCAAAGAGTATTTAAGATAGGGGATGTTCCGTTGGCTGGTAGCGATAGTAGCTGAATATTTCCAGGAGTTGCTGTGTCGTTAACGACTTCCGCTGAGTTGGTTACAGAAACCGTGTTTCCTGCCAAATCCTTCAATGGTGAAGTAAACGATTTGTCGTTAGGCTTAACATTAGCCCGCTGATCTTCAAGATGTAGGGAAGTTAGGGATGTTAATCCAGCTAGCGGACTTATGTCGGTGATGGCATTCTCTTTTAAGGATAGAGTTTTTAGAGAAGTTAGACCAGATAGTGGGCTTAGGTTCGAGATTGAGTTGTGATTTAACGACAAGTTCTTAAGATTCTTAGCAGCTTCTATTCCGGTTAGGTTGGTAATGTTTGAGTTGTCTAAGTTAAGGTCTGTCAATTTTTCCAACTCTACGTCAGTAATTTTTTGATTTGCCGTACGAGTTGTGCTAAGTTTTTCTCCCAGTTTTTCATTAAGCAGCTTGCGCAGTTCTGTGTCTTTTATTTCAACCTCTTTAGGCTTTCGCATTTCGTATACGCGAACGTAGTCGACTGACATAGTTGCTGGGAAATCGTTCGCAGCACCTACTGAATTGTGCGCATCGTTCCACGGAGCGTCAATGTAGTTACCTCCAATTGCTAAGTTAAGACGCAAGAAGAATTCTTGATCAAACGGTCCATTTGGATTACCTGTGGAATTGTTATTTTTAAAACCATCAATTTCACCGTGAAATTCGCCGTCAATGTAATATTCCAATTTTCCTTCAGTCCACTTAACGCCATATGTGTGCCATTCGGAGGTGTCTTTACTGTCAAATTTGTTTTGTGGGATTACGCGCTGTCTACTTCCATGAGATCCTGGAACCCCAGGTGTCGTACTTTGCTTTCGCCAGTGTGCGTCAGAAGCAGCAAATTTTAGATTAGAACCTTTGGTTTCCACGATGTCAATTTCGCCACTATTAGGCCAGTCTCCATACTTCTTATCAGAAGGACTCATCCAAAAACCAGGCCAGGTGCTCTTGTTCTTTGGCATTTTTATGCGAGCTTCAATATAGCCATATTTAAAGCTTGCTTTACCTTTTGTTTGTACGAAGCCAGAAGTAAAGTCTCCGGTCTTAGTGTTGCCGGTGCAAGTTTCACCTGGTTTATATAGTCCGACCAAATTCAGGCTGCCACCACTAACATTGACGTTTTCTGGTTCACGTCTGTAGCAGTTTTGAACTTGTTGGTTTTCGTCTTTCCATCCACCGGTATAATAGCCCCATTTAGTCTCGTCCAACGACGTACCGTTAAATTCATCACGCCAAACAGGTTCCGGATTCCAGTTTTCACTATCTGTTGGCGGATATGGACTTCCTGTGCCCTTAGCGTTATCTATAGGCAGAGTAAATAACACTCCGCCAATAACAACACCAACGGCCATTACCGCAGTTACTATTTTAAATTTTGTATTTAAAAAACGTTTTTTTATCAACATTTTTTGTTTTCTCCCAAATACTTTTGTCTATTGCTAGTATAACAATAAGCGGAATAAAAGTAAAATTTAGTATATAGTTAGTTTAATAATGTAGCTAATAGCGTCTATCTTTAAGGTTATGATTTGCGATAAAAAAATTGTCATCTCATAATCGGATGACAATTTTCCTGTAAACTCCTAAGTCAATTAGCGATTAATCGTTAGATTTATTGACTTTAGAGATTTGATGTTAGAAACTGCTTTCAAGTCGAATACCGCACTATTCTTAAGAGATAGAGACTTAAGATTTTTGGCTGCCTCTAATCCCGTTAGGTCATGAATCTTATCAGTTTCTGATGTGCCGTCGGCTGCATCTAAGTTAAGGTCTGTCAATTTTTCCAGCTCTACGTCAGTAATTTTTTGATCGTCTTTACGGGCAGTCTTAAGCTCTGTAGCTAGTTTTTTATTAAGTTGAGTGCGCAAATTATTATCTGGCACGTTGACTTCCTTAGCTACTCGCCTTTCGTATACGCGAACATAGTCGATTGACATAGTTGCTGGGAATGATTCTGGGTGTTCGGCTAGGGTATTGTAAGCGTTTGACCATTTGCCGTGGGCGCCATCAATGTAATCGCCACCGATTGCTAAGTTGAGACGCAAGAAGAATGGTTGATCAAACGGGCCATAAGGTGTGTTTGCTGCATTTGGCTGATTAAAATTGTCAATTGTGTGGAATTTTACGCCGTCAATGTAATATTCCAATTTTCCTTCGGTCCATTTAACGCCGTATGTGTGCCACTCGGTAGTATCTTTAAATCCAGTTGGCAAATTTGACTTGCGACTGTTTTTGTGTCGTTTATTGGTTGGCGATTTTCCCCAGTGTGCGTCTGCAGCGGCAAAATCTAAGTCTGAACCTTTAGACTCTACTATGTCAATTTCACCACTGCGAGGCCAACTGCCGTATGTAGGTTTATCAGGACTCATCCAAAAACCAGGCCAGGTGCTCTTATTATTTGGCATTTTTATGCGAGCCTCAATATAGCCGTAAGTCCAAGACTTTTTACCCTTCGTTTCTACGAATCCAGAAGTGAAGTTACCGCTTTTACTGTTGCCGCTACATTTTTCACCCGGCTTGTATAGCCCAACCAGATTTAGACTGCCATCTTTAACATTCACATTCTCTTCGCTCTTGCTGTAGCAGCTTTGGACGTTATTAGCACCCCATCCGCTGGAGTATATGTTCCAAGATTCTTTATCTAACGATGTGCCATTAAATTCATCATGCCAAACAGGTTCTTGATTCCAGTTAGCGCTGTCATTTAATGGATAACTATCATCGACGACATGCTTAGCCTGTACGGTTGGCAAGGTGAGTAGAGATCCACCGACAACTAATCCAGCGACCATCACACCGGTCAATATTTTAGCTTTTGTATTTAAAAAGCGTTTTCTTATTAACATACACCCCCCTTAAATTTAATGCTAGACGTCAATTATAACAATAAGCACAATAAAAATAAAAGCAGAATAGTTAATTTTACAGCGAAATTAAAGTTTTCTTATTTATTATGAAGCTACTATCAACAGAAGAAAGGATTGTTATGAACAAGATTCAAGCAAAAGAAGTTAATTTAACAACAAATGAGGCGTTAATTTTACAACAAGTATATGAAAATGGTGGCGACGATGCTATGATTCTAGCTGGGCAGGTCGGTCTGTCACGGCGAACGGCAATGAACGTTCTGGTGGATCTGCGACGTAAAGGATTAATGGCAATTGATCAGGTGTATGGTAATGCTTGGGCGCGATTAACGACACGCGGCAAACGGCTGGTTCAGCGAATTTGGCCGGAAGCGCAAATGATAGCGACGTACTAATGGATGTGAAATTATTGAGATATAAAGGTATAATATATCTGTGAGAATTTTACTGATTGAAGATGACGTTACGATTTGTCGACTGTTAAAAGAAGGTTTAGAGGATGAGTCTTACGCGGTTGATGTAGCACACGATGGCAGCGAAGGCTATCGAACTGCTTCGGCTGACGAATATGATGTTATTATCTTAGATATAATGTTGCCGGAAATGAACGGCTATGAAGTCTGCCGAGCATTAAGAAAAGATGGCAATAAAACTCCGATTTTGATGTTGACTGCGCGTGATGCAGAGCGTGATATTGTTGAAGGTTTGGATACCGGTGCTGATGATTATTTAGCTAAGCCGTTTAGCTTTGATGTGTTGTTGGCCCGCATACGAGCGCTACTTCGTCGGCCTAATGAAAAATTAGAGGAAATTCTTCAGGTGGGGGATTTGAAACTTGATCCAAGTCTGAAAAAAGTTACGCGAGCTTCTCAGGAAATTAACTTGACCGCAAAAGAATATGGAGTTCTGGAATATTTAATGCGGAACAAAGGTAAGGTTTTATCGAAAGAACAAATCATATCACATGTTTGGGATTTTGATGCGGATGTACTACCGAACAATGTCGAGTTATTTATTATGTTTTTGCGACGAAAAATTGATAAGCCGTTTAAATCAAAATTGATTCACACCGTTTCAGGATTTGGCTATAAATTAGAGGAAAAATCGTGAAGCAGAAACGCGTCAGGCGATTAGCGCTAAGTTATTTGACCGTAATTATGACGCTGTCAGTGTTGTTCAGTGGAATTATTTATGCCGTTACATCATCACAATTAAATCGGTCGTTGCCACCAGATGATCACATTAAACAAACTTCGGAAATTGAAGATCAATTTAATCATCGATTGGAGCGGCGCGATAATAAAACGCGGGAAATGGTGATTATGTCGCTGGTGGTTTTGAATGGCGTGATGTTGGTGTTTGGCTATTGGTTGAGCTTACTACTGGCGCGAAGAACGCTGATGCCGATTGAGCAGTCGATTGAGAAGCAGTCTCAATTTGTGTCTAATGCTAGCCACGAACTAAGAACTCCGCTGGCGGCGTTGCTTTTAAGTAATGAAATAGCGATGCGTAAGCGTGTGCTGACCGACGAAAAAGCTCGTCAGGTTCTTAAGCAAAATATTGAAGAAATTAAAAAGTTGACTAATCTCAGTAATTCGCTACTAGAATTGGCAAAGTCAGAAAATGCTTTGGGCGAGCCAGAACTAATTGACGTGTCTAATATTATTGGTGAGGTCGTAGACCAATATTCTTCAATTGCAAAAGCGAAGCAGGTTAAGATTTTACAGAACGCTCCAGATAATCAAAAAGTAATTTTGCAAGTAAATGCAGTTCGTCAGATCTTGTCGATTTTAGTGGACAATGCTATTAAATATGTGCCGCAAAAGGTCGGTGAAGTAAAAATTTGGGTTAGTCTGAATAAAAATTCTGTGGAATTTATAGTCAAGGACAATGGACCGGGGATTTCGTCAGCTGATCAAAAACGTATCTTCGAGAGATTTTATCGTGCAGATGCGGCACGAACTCGAACTGACGCGTCAGGCTATGGTTTGGGGCTGGCAATTGCTAGATCTCTGGCGGATGATTGTGGCTATGAAATTCGAGTAAAAAGTCAGCCATCTGCTGGTGCGGAATTTATACTAGTCATCCCAAATTAATAACAGATAGGACGCGTAATTTTTGTTGTATTTTATACAATTATGCCTGTAAAGTGCATTTAGTAATGATATTTACTAAGCGAATTTAAGTTGTCTGATGTTATAATTTACGCATGGAAACATTGCCAGATCGCGATAAATTATTAACCGACAGAGCCTTGCAGTGTGCGGCGACGGAGCTGAACGTTGATTCATCTGAATTACGGATCACGCCAGTAAGTGGCGGCTTTTCGCTTAATCGTCGAGCATTAGTGTCGTCTGGCGATCGAACGATTTTTGTTAAAGAAGTTGATGTTAATTTATTGTCGGATGAGGGCGAGCGGGAATTAGGCTGGCTAAAAAAAGATTATGCAGTAACGCGTTTGTTGCAGAAAACTTATCCGCAATATGTTGCCAATTGGACTGAATTGGCTGATGATGGTCATGTGTTGATGACGAGCAGTTACGCTTCGTCAGATGGGTGGTTGTGGCAACCTCCGACGGATAACTCTGTCGCGGAACGTTATATTTCGACGGTGATAACCGCGGTTCGAGAGTTGGAAAAAATAAAATTGCCGCAGAAGCTAATTGAAGAATTGCAACTACAACCGTTTGTGGCGAGAGAGCTTGGCTTAGATGATGGAATTGATCAGATTATTGCTGATGCTGATATTCGTCGTCGGTTGATTAATAACTATCAAAACCTATTGCCAAATCAGTTGGAGATTAATCAGCGGCGTTGTCAGGCTATAATTGAACTACTAAAAAAGCGCAATGAGTTGATTGATATTTCGGTGCGCGCTAAAGAATTTGCCAAGCAGACGGAAGATTGCTTTAATCATTCGGATGTTCGTAGTGATAATTTGGCATTCCATCTCCAAACTGGACAACTGAAACTGGTCGACTGGAACTGGGCTTCCTATGCGCCCCAAAGGTCTGGTGCGACTGAGTTTCTGGTTGATATGGCGCGCCATGGTCATGACGTAACTCTGTGGCTAGGTGAGTTAAACGTGGAAATGCTGGCGTCATTTGTCGGATTTTTCCTTACACGTAGTCTCAAGCCACCGCTCAAGCCGGGTGATAATCTTCGTCAAATGCAGGCGCTATCGGCAGCTGCTGCTTACGATTTACTGGAGCGTATGTGACGGCCTCTCATCCGCTAATCATTCTCCGCGGTAATTCTGGTTGCGGTAAAACTAGCACGGCGTGCTTGCTCCAGCGTCAACTAGGCTACGGCACGATGTTGGTGTCGCAGGATGTGGTGTGCCGAGAAATGCTGCGCGTGAAAGATAGCGAAAGCAATCCGGCGATTCAGCTGATTTACGATCTATGCATGTATGGTAATAACGTTGGTTATACGGTGATTGTGGAGGGTATTTTGAGCAATAAAAAATACGGCGCGATGCTGCGCCGGCTGCTGGACGATTTTCAGGGTGAAAAACTTATTTATTATTTTGACGTATCGTTTGAGGAAACGGTGCGCCGCCACACTACCAAGCCAAATGCTCATGAATTTGGCGAATCAGAAATGCGCCGGTGGTGGAAAGATCAAGATGTTTTGAATGTGCCAGACGAGCAGCGAATCGGTGAACAGTTGTCTCAGGCAGAAATTGTCGATCTGATTCACCGCGACGTTTTGGTATTATCAGAGGGAGTAAATACTTCCGTATCTCGCATGTAAATAATACAATGTACTTTCATTGACAGACGCTATATATCGCGTGTATATTCAATATTAAGCACTACATATGGTGTTTTAGAAAATAAATAACGTTTTTTGCAATATGGGCTCACTGGAGAGGTTGGGCTGGTTTGCTGTTTTTATAAATAAGGAGGGGGAATGTATAAATCAATTAAAAAACGCGATGGTCGAACTGCTAAATTTGATCGAAAAAAAATTGAAAAGGCAATTGAAAAGGCGGGGTTAGAAACTGGTGAATTTGATGCCGCTCAAGCAGTTGAATTGACCGACAAAGTTTTGGGTGTTTTGGAAACTCGTAACCAAAAGCGCCTACCAAGCGTTGAAGATATTCAGGACATTGTTGAGGATGCGTTGATTGACTCTAAGTTTAAGAAGACTGCAAAGGCGTACATTATTTACCGCGATCAGCATAAAAAATTGCGCGAAATTACCTCTAATGCACACGTTGATTTGATTGATAAATATCTGGAAAATTTGGACTGGAAAGTTAATGAAAATTCCAACATGGGTTATAGTCTTCAGGGCTTGAATAACTATGTTTCAGCGGAAATCACGAAGACTTACTGGCTGGATAAGATTTATACGTCGAAGATTGGAAAGACTCACAAAGAAGGCGACTTGCATATTCACGACCTCAACTTGCTAAGCGTTTACTGTGTTGGTTGGGATTTGACTGACTTATTACAAGAAGGGTTTACTGGCGTTGCTGGTAAGGTTGCCTCTAAGCCAGCTAAGCATTTCCGATCAGCGCTGGGTCAAGTTGTAAACTTCTTTTACACGCTACAGGGCGAAGCAGCTGGCGCGCAGGCCTTCTCTGATTTTGACACGTTGTTGGCACCGTTTATTCGCGCCGACAAATTGAGCTATGAAGAAGTAAAGCAAGCGATTCAAGAATTCGTCTTTAATGTCAACGTGCCGACTCGTGTTGGTTTCCAGACACCGTTTACCAACATTACACTTGACCTTGAGTGTCCAAAACATATGGCAGATAATCCAGTGATTATTGGTGGTGAGATGCAGGACACGACGTATGGCGAATATCAAGAAGAAATGAATATGTTAAATAAGGCGCTGCTGGAGGTTCTTTCTGAAGGTGATGCTAATGGCCGAGTCTTTACGTTCCCAATCCCAACGGTTAATATCACTAAAGATTTCAATTGGGATAATCCGGTGATTGAAAGTTTGTGGGAAGCTAGCGCTAAATACGGTATTCCGTATTTCTCAAACTTCATTAATTCCGACATGGATCCAGAAGATGCGCGCTCAATGTGCTGTCGATTGCGTATTGATAATCGTCAATTGGAATATCGCGGCGGCGGTTTGTTTGGCTCAAATCCGATGACCGGTTCGGTTGGTGTGGTAACGATAAACTTGCCACGATTAGCGCTAAAATCTAAGAACGAAAAAGAATTCTTTAAGGGCTTGGCTGAACTTATGGATATGGCGAAGGATAGCTTGGAAACTAAGCGTAAAGTTTTGGAACGATTGACTGACGCTAATTTATACCCATACACCAAGTTTTATTTGCGAAATATTAAGCAGCGCTTTAACCAATACTGGAAAAACCATTTTTCAACTATCGGTTTAATCGGCACGAACGAGGCGGCGCTTAATTTGCTAGGCGTGGATATTGGCACGGAAAAAGGTAAGGCTTTTGCTGAGAAAACGCTTGATTTTATGCGCGATCGTTTGGTGGAATATCAGAAGGAAACTGGCAATAATTACAATCTCGAGGCAACGCCAGCTGAAGGCACGACGTATCGATTGGCGCAGCTTGATAAAGCTAGTTTCCCGGATCGAGCGCACTTTGCTAACGGAATTGGCGCAGAAGTTAAATGTCCGTTCTACACCAACTCTAGTCACTTGCCAGTTAATTACACGGACGATTTGTTTGAGCTGATGGACCTTCAGGATAATTTGCAAACCAAGTACACAGGCGGCACAGTGATTCACTTTTTCTTAGGTGAGCGCATGGACGATCCGCAAACTTTGAAAAAATTGGTGAAAACGATTTGCGAAAATTATAAACTGCCATACTTTACTTTCAGCCCAAGCTTCTCAATTTGTAAAAATCACGGCTATATTGTCGGCGAACATCCAGAGTGTCCAAAGTGTGGCGAAACAACTGAAGTTTATTCACGTGTGGTTGGTTTCTTGCGTCCAGTTTCTCAATGGAATAAGGGTAAGCAAGCGGAATTTGAAATGAGGGAACATTATGACAATGCCGCCGAACACCAGCGACTTGGCGCCATCGCGGCAGCTTAAAGTATCAATTGGTGGAATTCAGAAGCTGTCGCTCGTGGACTATCCAGGGCATGTGGCGGCAGCTCTGTTTCTCTCTGGTTGTAATATGCGGTGTGGTTATTGCCATAACCCTGAACTGGTACTACCTGAGCGGTTAGCGCCGAGTATTCCAGTTGATGAAGTGATGATATTCCTGAAGTCGCGAGTTGGTCGGCTGGATGGTGTGGTGATTTCTGGCGGTGAGCCAACGGTAAATGAAGATTTACCAGAATTATGCCGGATGATTAAGAAGCTTGGTTTTGATATTAAGTTAGACACCAACGGAACACATCCAGATATAGTTCGCGGAATGGTTGAAGAAGGGTTAATTGATTTTATCGCTATGGATGTAAAAGGTCCGCTGGAAAAATATGTTGAGATTGCGGCACGACCGATTGATTTGGAGGCAATTAAAGAGAATGTCCGATTGATGATTGATTCAGGGATTGATCACGAATTCAGGACGACGATTGTCCGCGAGCAATTGGAAGTTGGTGATTTTGAAAAGA
>CAUUDX010000002.1:0-42185 GCA_963544125.1 uncultured Candidatus Saccharibacteria bacterium
TCAGCGGCGGCATTCAACGCACTCAAACTAGGCGAAGCGATTGGTCCAGGAGTTAGACCTTTTTGGATGCGTGTATTATATGGCGACTTAAGGTTCGGTGAGCGCTCTACACCTGTTTTGTCAGCAATATATTGATATGTTACATCAGAGCCAAGCGGCATATTAGCTTTCAGGCGGTTGTAAAATACACTAGCAATCTTACGTTGATCTTCACAAGTTTCCGCACCAGACCCACAACCAATCGATTCACGCTGAATAATCGACGCTAGTGTTATCCCCTGATACAGAGTCAGCCCACGAGCTTTAAATTTCTCCTCCAGATTATATTTCTTAACAATTTTCTCCAGATGATCAATTGAGCGCTGCAAAACCTGTTCTGCGGTTTCGTCTGGGGAAATATAGAATGTTTCACCGTAAATATACCCCTCAAGCCCAGCATTTTCAGGTCTACCCGCAAAAACTGGACTGTCATACTTAGCAGCAAATGCCTTTTTTATCTGATCATCTGAAAATCCCGCCTTAAGCAACACGGATTCAACCTCTCTGCCGTCGGAATTCTTTATTTTTTTATTCAAAGTCGATCCAGGATAAAATGTTATAGCAATCTCATCAGTTTTACCACTGGTCAAATGATTAATTATCTCATCGACAGATTGTGAAGCTTTTACAGAATAAACGCCAGCCTTAAACTTACTCGCTGAATTATGGAGCCTTGTGTAAATAGAAAATGCTAAAGAGTTTTTGATAATTTTATTATCCTCTAGAGTTTTGGCAATATCACTAGACCCCATACCTTCTTTAATATTAATCCTGAAGGTTTGCTGACTATTTACGTCGGCAGGAGAAAGCATCTGCTTATACCACACTGTTGCCCCAAGAGCACCAACTCCAACGACAGCCACAACTATTGACAGCACTAATAGCCAAATACGTCGTTTACGAATTTTCATAATTCTCCTCCAAAAAATCCTGCAAAATTATGCTAGCAGCCTCCGCATCAATCTCGCCCTTATCTTTAATTTTATTTCCCAATCTCTGCTCAGCCTGCACACTTGTCAAAGATTCATCTTGAAAAACAATCTCCGTATCAAGCTCAATGTCTTCAAATTGCTTAACAAACTCTTTAACAAATTCCGTCTGCTTTGTTGGCTCACCGGATTGATTTCGTGGATAGCCCACTACGATCGTATCAATATCGTGCCTCAATACTAGCTCTGTTATTTCCTGGACGATATTTTCATTATTATCCAACCAGCCAAACGGCACGGCGATCTTCACTTGCGAATCAGCCATAGCCAAACCAATTCGCCGCGATCCAACATCTAGCGCTAAAAAGTTTTTACTTGACATCTTTTATCTTAAATTCGACATTAATCTTATTGATATCTTTTGGAACAGATTTGACCCAGAATGGCGAGAATTTAACATCGACATCTTCAACACCTTCGATAGATTCAATAGCAGACTGAACTTCTCCGTAGCTCTTGCCTTTGGCTTGATCCTTTACGTTCGCTTCTTTAATATCTGGGCCAACCTTGCCATTCGTAGTTAAGCGCACAGTCTGTGTATTATGCGCCCTAGAAAATTGCGAGAACGCAACCTTGCTTACTCCATTGTCATAAATTCTCTGCGACTTCTTACCAGAAATCTCCTCTTTAAGTTTTGCTTCCACGAAGTTTTTTAGCTCACTCTTATCAATAGCCAACGCGCTGGCGGTAATTGTAGATTTCAGAGTTACAGCTCCAGTCGCCTCGCCATCCACGGCCACGCTCGAGCTAGGATCTGATCGATTTTCAACATAGCTTTCTGTTATAACCGTTGCCGAATCGCCGAATGATGACAACAATTGCTCTTTTAATCCATCAATCTTCTTTTCGCTCAGCTTGCTTTTGGCTGATTCTATATCACTAGCCGTAACAACCGTTGCAGTTTTATCAGTACCGCCACTAGTAGCGGACCGCAGTGACGCAGAAATGTCATCAACCGAAATACTCATACTACCAGTTGCCGCATTATACTGGGCCCCGCCCTCACTGGCGGTAATAGCCCCAGACGCAGATCCCGGACATTTATACCCTGGACAGCTCCAACCCAACGTAGCCCCTGGAACAGTCACAGAAGAATTCAAAGTATAAGACAGTCCGCTATTTTTCAAAATTGTACCAGCTGAAATAGTCACACTACTTGACGACGAGTTACTAAAGATAACCACTCCAGTAGCTTTTTCTCCGACATTCTTTTTGCCTGTAGCAGAAAATTCAACACTAACTTCCTTTGCTAATTCTTTCTTTACAGACTTAATAACATTAGATTTTGCGCTTGTAGTGGCTGTTTCACTCAAATTAACAGTATCGCTTACAGTCACGCTGGTCGTCTTTGCTGAAATAATAACCGTAGCGTGTGGCGCGAACCAAATTGCCCAAACCAAAAATACGATCAAAAGTAAGGCTCCGCCGCCTACCAATAAGAACTTCTTACGGAATGTATTAAAATCAGGGACTTTTGGTTTTTTAACCATCTTTTTCAGAGAATCCAAACCCTTAGATTCCTTCTTGTTTGCGTCAGCTATAGCATTATCTACAGCAGAATCTTCATCAGATTTCTTTGATCTTTTCGCAGAATCCGCCATATCTCCAACCGCCAGCTTGCCGCCATCAATCACATCATTGTCGTCATCGACTTTCAGAACCGGAATCTCCGCAATTTCTGGCTTGCTCTGAAGCGTTTTTGCAATAGGAATTTTCGCCGCTGCCGCCAATCCAGCCAAAACCGAATCATTCGTAATCAACACAATTCTCTTATCTGCCGAAATTGCCGCCCGAGCCAGTAATCGAATATTGACGGCACTCTGTAAAACGCCAATTCTTCGAGGCGGCACTAATGCAATAATCCGCTCTTTCGACGCCTTAATCTTACTAATTATCGTCGTAATGTCGTCTTCTACATCGATATAAATAACGTCTTTATTCATTTTAAATCTTTAACAACCTATTTACTTTTTCAACTAAACTATTACCGTCTTGACTACCGATAATTGTATCATATCCAACTCGCAACAAACCCATTGCGGTTACGAATGTGTGATCGCTAATATCTCCGGTTTCATCGACTATCCCTGTAATATCACTCGGATTGATATATTGAACCACAGGTTTCTTAGTAAAAGGCAAATCCTCTGGCCAGCGTCGAGTTTTCAGAGCTTCAGTAATTTTCTGCAAGCTCGATCCGCCGCCGCACAGTAAAATCCTATTCGGCAAATAATTGACATTATCAAAATCACTCAGCGCCAATTCAACGCCCGATAGCCAAACTTCCAAGGTCTTGTCGATCGCCGCGTCAACTTTTTTCTTTACGCTAGGCTTCAAATTCTCATTATCAATATTCAACTTCAGTTTTTCTGCATCTTTAAAGCTTAAATCCAGGTCAGCAGCGATAGTTCTAGTGAAACTTCGTCCACCAATACCAAACATCTTTGTGCCTTCGACTCCGCCGTCATTAACAACTGCAATATCCGTCGTGCCACCACCAATGTCCGCTAGAATCGCCGTGAAATTGCTATCCGTATCCGACCCCAAAACGCTCCTACTCACCGCAAATGGCTCAGCAGCCACAGCCACCAAATCCAGTGCAAGCTCGTCGGCAACCTTCTCCAGCGCGCCGATATGAACCATCGGAGCAAACGCCGTGTAAATCTGCACCGCCACATCTCGCCCCTGAAAGCTAATCGGATTCGAAACTTTATAGCCATCAATATGAATACTCACCAACGCCGAGTTAACCAGCTTCACTTCAACATCCTCATTACCAGTTTCTAGTGCAATTTGAGCCTGAGCTTTTCCCTGAGCCCGCTCCTGAACTTTCTCAATAATAAATTCCATCTCGGCAATGTCTAATGGCTTATTCGGCTGCGGCCTGCGATAGCGAATAGTATTCGTAACGCCCTTAACTAATTCGCCCGCAATGCCAATAACAACCCGCTTACCCTGAACGCCAGCTTGATCCTCAGCCTCAGACAGAGCCTCCTCGCAATTCGCCACAACCCCAGCAATATCAGCAATCGCACCGCTATGCATATCGCCCATTTCCTGCTGTTTTCGACCAACGCCAATAATCTTCAGCTCGTCGTCTTTAACTTCGGCGATCAACGCCTTAACCACTTCCGTACCAATATCTAAGCTAACCAATAGTTCTCGACTATCTTTATCAGACTTCTTTAACATGTCTTTCAATGCCATATAAGAAATATTATATAACGCTCGTGATTTTAGAGCAACAGTTAATTATCTATCTTAAAACAGCCTTGATTCGACGAATTCCAGCCGAGCTAGATTCTTCTTTGGTGATTTTGAATCGCTTGCCATCTTCAGCCAAAACTCCAGTGTGTTCGACGTGCGGACCGCCGCAAACTTCAAAACTGACAATATTATCATCTTTACCAATAGAATAAACCTTAACCTCATCACCGTAACGCTCGCCGAACGCACCAATTGCGCCCATGCTCAATGCCTCATCGGTCGGATATACAGCAAAACTAACTGGCAAATCTTCATCAATCCAAGCATTAACCTGATCTTCGACTGCTTGTTTTTCTTCTGGCGTCAATTTATCGTGATTAAAATCAAAGCGCAATCGATCGGCAGTAATATTACTTCCGTGTTGCTGTAAATCTGGCGCATTCAAAACCTTGCGTAACGCCGCACCCAACAAATGCGTCGCCGTGTGATATTTCAGATGAATAGAGTCATGACCTTCCAAGCCGCCGCTAAATTGTCCCTTACGAGCCGTCTTAGAGCGCTGCCTCTGCTCATCCATTTTCTTAGCAAATTCATCGCGCCAATTGTCCGAAAGTTTAATTCCTTGTTTATACGCCTCTTCCGTACTGAGTTCCACTGGGAAACCGAAAGTGTCGTACAAAGTGAACAATTCTTCACCAGTCAAGCCATCGTCAATGTAGCGCTGCATTTGTCGCAAACCTTTTCTTAGAGTCTGGCGAAAAGCTTTCTCTTCTTTAACAAGGACAGCAATTATATTGTCGCGATTATTCTTCACCTCTGGAAAATCGGCTTCATACAAATCAGCAATCGCCGGCACAACTTCTTGCAGGAAATTCTGCTCGATACCCAAATCAAAGCTATAGCGAATTGCCCGACGAAGCAGACGACGCATCACATAGCCCTGCTCTTTATTACTTGGCACGCACCCATCAACCGCCATAAACGTCGCAGCCCTCAAATGATCAGCAATCACTCGCATACTTTCGGTATGTGAAGCGTAATCCTTGCCACTCAGATCTTGTAGCTTTTCAATAATCGGCCAAAGCAAACTAATCTTAAAGACGTCAGGATCATTATTTGCTGCAGCTGCGATTCGCTCAAGTCCAGATCCATGGTCAATATTTGGCTTATCAAGTGGCTCAAATTGCCCCTCAGCAACTTTTTTATATGCCATAAATACGTTATTGCCAATCTCCATAAATCGACCACAATCACAGTTCGGATGACAATTTTCACCAAATTTTGGATCATGCTCAATGAAATCAAACTCATAAAACATCTCACTATCTGGACCGCACGGATCACCAATTGGAGTAGTTTCTGGACCACCATTACGACTCCACCAGTTTTTGCTGCCGTCATAAAAGAAAATTCTTTCGCCTGGATTTATACCGCGAGATGCACCTTGCTCCTCGCTGCCGATATCTGCCATTTTTGCGTCAATACCTTTTTCCGCAAACTTTTTCTGCCACAATTTAGCCGCTTCAACATCTTTTTCAATATTATATTCCGGCGCACCAATAAAACAAGTTACGTATAACTTCTGAGGGTCAAGACCAATCTCCTCGGTTAAGAATGTCCACATCCAACCAATTTGCTCTTCTTTAAAATAATCGCCCAAACTCCAGTTTCCAAGCATTTCAAAAAACGTTGTATGGCGATTATCACCAATGTCGTCAATGTCCTGCGCTCGCAAACACGTTTGAGAATCAGCAATTCTCTTACCTTCGGGATGCGTCTCGCCAAGCAAGTACGGAATCATCGGCTGCATTCCAGCACCCGTAAACAAAGTCGTCGGATCATTAGTTAAAATCAACGGCGCACGCTCAACGACGGCGTGACCTTGTTTTTTATAAAATTCAAGATATTTACTACGTATTTTTTGGGCATTCATGAGTGTTATTATACCATAAAATAACCCCGTCTTACAGATGGGGCTATTGGTCAAGTTGTCAATATTGACGATTTATTCAGCTACTTCTTCAGCTGGCTCTTCTTTTGGCTGATTCTTGCGAAGCTTTTCTGGATTACGAATAGCTTTGTGTTTGTCAGCTGCAACTTCCTTAACCCACTTTGGCAACTTAACACCAGCTTCTTTCAATAACTTAACTACGCGTGGTGTTGGCTGTGCGCCATTGTCCAAATATTTCTGAGCCAATTCAACTTGGATATTTGATTCTTTAGTGTGTGGGTTGTAGCTACCGACATAAGCGACTACACGACCGCTTGATGGATGACGATGTGCTTCTTGTACCGCCAAGCGATATACTGGATAACCTTTGCGGCCCAAACGTTGCAAACGAATTGCTAGCATAAAATTAATTCTTCCTTTAACTCTACGTTTTATTATTCCTTACTTTAGAACAGTTTACACTATTTTTCCCATAACGTCAATCTGTTTTCACGATTCCGCCACCCAAACATTCATCACCATCATATATTACCGCAGATTGACCCGCAGCTACGGCACGCTCCGAAGCAGAAAGACGTACAATATCTCCGTCAATTTTCGCGTCGAATAAAGTGCCTCGATGACGCAACCGAACCTGCACATTCTTATCTTTATGCGGCGCTTGATTGATCCAATGAATATCCGCCAATCTAAGTTCTTTTCGCCACAAACTTTCATTGTCAATTGAGCGCGACACGTAAACCTCATTTTTCTCCATGTCCTTGCCCACAACATAATAAGGTAATCCGCCGCCGACATTCAAACCATGGCGCTGACCAAGCGTATAGAAAATTGCGCCGTCATGCTTACCAACGACAGATCCAGTCTGCTGATCAATAATATTCCCTGGCGCAGTTTTAATATACTCCGACAAAAACTCACGAATTCCGACTTGCCCAACAAAACAAATCCCCATCGATTCCTTTTTACTAGCCGTCCACAAACCGCGCTCTTTCGCCATTTCGCGAACTTCAGACTTAGTAAAATCGCCCAACGGAAATATGGTTTTTGACAAAGCCTCCGAAGTTACTCGATATAGAAAATAGGTCTGGTCTTTATTGTCGTCAAGAGCGCGTAATAATTTGGCCGACGAAGACGATTCGTGAGCAACACGCGCATAATGCCCCGTGGCGATATAATCCGCTCCAGCCGCCAGCGAAGCCTCCAAAAATATCTTAAACTTCACTTCTTGATTACACATAATATCTGGGTTTGGCGTGCGACCCGCTTGATATTCGCGAATCATATAATCGACAACGTTTTGCTTATACTCTTTTTGAAAATCAAAGACTTGAAAATCAATACCTAAGCCAACCGCCACGCGCTTGGCATCAGCAACATCTTCCGCCCAAGGACAATGCATTCCAGGAAGATCTTCCGACCAGTTCTTCATATAAACTCCTGTTACGTCATAGCCTTGCTCGACCAACAGCGCCGCAACTACAGATGAATCTACGCCACCAGACATACCAACAAAAACTTTTTTACTCATCTCGACAGCCCCATAGCAAATAGTCCAATCCTCATTAACTCGCCCATAGCTAGCCACCAGCCCCACGGCGTCAACCACCACCACGAACTCCAGTTTTTATCAGAAGCAACAGGATGACTTCGAATCTTCACGTCGTTAAATTGCGCTGAAAATTCGAGTTGCGCCCGACGCATATGATATCCGCTTGTCACCAAAATCACATCTTCAATTTTTCGCGAATCGACAATTTTCTTCACTTCAGTAGCGTTTTGTCTAGTTGTCTCGGAAGACTCGTCCATAACAATAGATTTCTCGGGAACACCACTGTTGATCGCCCGCTGATACATAGCCTTAGCATTAGACGGGCCAGTTTTATCGGCCGCCGCACCCGACACAACAATCAACGGCGCCCAGCCTTCTTTATATAGTTTAATAGCCTCGTCAGTTCGCGCATTCGTATCGCCACCACTGACAACAACTATCGCATCAGCCTTACGGCAATCGCCCTCTCCTACGCTTTGACATTTCCCCAAATCATCCGGCGACAAATAAGCACTAAGTCCAAAAATCACCAAAGCAGCAAAAATTATCAAGCCAACTAGTTTATGAATCATCGACTATTCCTTTCTAGTTCCAAGCGTACTGCCTCAATAATAAACTTGCCAGCCTGTTTTATATTCTCGTCATTATTCAATTTTCCTAAAGTCAACCTCAAGCTGCCGTCAATTTCCGACTCGCTCAAACCAATACTTGTCAATACATGAGAACGTGTGCCAGAATTTGCCGCGCAAGCACTCCCCGTAGCCACCAAGACTCCTCGAGACTCCAATAAGAATACTAATCTTTCTGCATCAACACTAGGAAATGATATGTTCAAAAAACTCACTAAACTTTTTTTCATATCTGATGATATCAACATCTCAGGAAAAGCTTGCTTCAACTCTTTTACCAAATTTTCTCGTAGTTTTCGCAGTCGCTTTACTTCGGCAGAACGTCGTTTTTGCGTCAATTCTAGAGCTGTTGCAAACCCAACCACGCCAGCAACGTTTTCGGTTCCGCTGCGTAGCCCCAGCTCTTGACCACCACCAAAAATATTGGCCGTCAAAACAACACCAGGTCGCACCCACAGTAATCCAACTTGCTTTGGGCCGTAAACTTTCGCCGCAGACAATGTCAATAAATCAACGCCTAGTCTTTTAATTTTCACATCAATTAAAGCCGCTGCCTGTGAAGCATCTGTGTGAAAAATCAACGGTAAAGGTTCGCTATTTTCTTGGCGCCTGAGCCGCTCAGCTTTTACAATTTCCGCAATTTCTTCAATTGGCTGGATGTAGCCCAGCTCGTGGTTTACTAGCGCAATACTAACAAATCCAACGTCTGGCGTTAACATTTTTTTAACAGTGTTCGGGTCGATTCGGCCATTTTTCATTGGAGAAATCAGCCGAACTTCCGAATGCGCTTTTGCAGAATTAATTACCGAATCATGTTCAATTGCCGAAATTAAACTTACGCCATTTGCCGCATTGAACGCCAAATTAACAGACTCAGTTGCTCCAGCTGTCATTATCAGCTCATCAGCCATCACACCCAAGCAACGAGCCAGCCGAGCCTTCGCGTCTTGATATTCACGCTTTGTGAATATTGCCGGAGCATACGGGCTGGACGGATTGAAAAACTTTTCAGAAAAATACGGAAGCATCGCCTCAATCACCAACGGGTCCATTGGCGTAGCAGCAGCATGATCAAGATAGATATAGTCTTTATTCACTTTTTTATTATATCAAAGCGGCCGACCGGTTTGCGGATCTTTCTTATATAATTGCCGAGAAACTCGCTCGTAATATTCCTTAGTCGCCAAGACAAAATTCTGAAGCTCGTCGCCTTCTAAATAGCTATAACGATAATTCGGCTGAATCTTCAAAATTCCCTTTGGCTGCACTTCATAACGCGTTGTCAATTCTTGCCGGCCACCCTTACCATCAGCAACTTCTTCATACCAAATCCAAGTATCTTTATCTAAATTAAAAAATTCTCGTCGCGCAACATGTGCTGGCTTCTCGCCAAAAATTGTTGCGCCAATTTCACTTTCCAATTGGATTAGCTCGCGCTCGGTAAATTTCTTTAATGGGCGATCTTTTTTACGAAATTTCAACAAAGATACTGCGTCACTATCGTCAGCAAAAACCAAACTTCGTACTTTTTTCAAAAACCTAGTCACTTACAGCTCTCCTTGGTTTTATCTTCACGGAAGTCTTCACGGAAGTTTTGGAGCGAAATGCCAATTGCCTGCACGGTTTTAAGCGGACTGCTGTTAATGTAGTCAAGACTTTTTCCATAGTTACCAAGTGTTTGATTGCACAAATCAACCGCCTCATTATCAGCAGAGTTAATACCGGAAGTATTTTCAATATCAATCGCAGTCTTCCCTAATTCAGGGTTCACCTTAGAATTATCATCGCGCTGCTCGGCATTAGAAAAAATAGCGGCAAGTTTTTCGCGAGCTTCAATCTCAGGTGTTTTTGTAACACATTCCGGCGTACTATTCATTTTCTCCACTTTCAAATGCCAAAAAGTTCTTTTGTGTTGTGAAGAGTAGCTTGGCTTAAAACATCAAAATCAATATTTCGCTGCTTTGCCCAATATTCAGCCACCAACTTCACATATTCTGGCTTGTTTATATTACCACGAAACGGCGCTGGTGTCAAGAACGGCGCGTCGGTTTCTAACAATAATCGCTCCAGCGGTATTGAAGCGAACAATTCTTTCTGCAATTGATCCTTTGTGAATGTACTAATTCCATTAAGTCCAACGTACAAATTTCGCGAAAAACCCTTTTCCAAATTATCACGCGTATCTGTAAAACTATGTAGCACGCCACGAAGCCCGTGAAAATTGTCAAAAATTGGCCAAAAATCATCCCAAACCGATGGCTGATCCTTCGCGCCATCGCGAACATGAAAACTTACTGGCAAATCGTAATCAACCGCCATTTGAAGTTGCGCCTCCAAGCCCTCAATTTGCGTTTCCCGCGGACTGTTATTGTAATAATAATCGAGCCCAATCTCACCAATTACCACAATCGGAGAATTTTCCGTCTTATTCTCCAGCAAAGTTTTTACATCTTCCCAGCCATCTTTCGTATCATGCGGATGAACACCAATTGCCGCCCAAGTAAATTCATGATCCGCAGCAAATTCCACAGCTTGGCGGCTACTTCGCTGGTCAGTGCCAACGCAAATCATGCCAATATTCGCCTCGACCGTTTCTTTGTAAAATTGCTCGCGATTGTCCGTAAAAAATTCCGTATCGTGCAAATGACAATGTGAATCTATCAGACGTAAACCCTCAGTCGCACTTTTCTTACTAGCTTCAATCATGACTATTTAACCTGAGATTCTGTTTTCGGAGCGCGTGGATCTGGCGTGTGAATATATTTGCGCGGGAATAAAGGCGTCAATTCTGACGGCACGACGCCGCTAGCAAACATATCATGAATTTTCTCGGCAGTTTGCGGCATGAATGGACGCAACATGTCGGACACTTGCAATAATGTGCCGCAAGCGTGCGCCAAGATCTCGCTCAAATGCGATTCTGCCTCTGGATCTTTATCGCGATTTTTAGCGACTTGCCATGGCTGAACTCTCTCAATATATTGGTTCAAAGAGCGAACGATTAGCCAAATTTCATCCATAGCTTGATCGAACATGTAGCTCTCCATCGCCTGACGATACGGCCCCATGTCGTGTTCTGCCTGTGGAGCGTCGCCAATAACACCAGCTTGATAACTCTGCACCATTTTAGCGACTCGCTGAACCAAATTGCCCAAATCATTGCCAAGCTCACCATTATACGCAGCTTCAAACTTTTCCCAAGTAAAATCACCATCGTCTTGAGTTGGCACATGGCGCAAGAAATAATATCGAAACGCCTCAGCGCCGTAATCTGGAATAATATCAGATGGACCAACGCCATTTCCGAGACTCTTTGACATTTTCATTCCGCCAGAATTGATAAATCCATGAACAAGCAATACCTTCGGAAGCGGCAAATCTAACGCCATGAGCATTGCCGGCCAAATACCAGAGTGAAAACGAAGAATATCCTTACCGATAACTTGCACGTCAGCCGGCCAAAAAGATTGCCACTCTTCTGGACGATCAGGATAACCGATAACCGTAATGTAATTGCTCAAAGCGTCTAGCCAGACATACATGACTTGACTGTCATCGCCAGGAACAGGCACACCCCAGCTAAGATTTTTACGCGGACGAGAAACTGACACGTCTTTCAGGCCGTCTTTCATCAGCTCCAAAAACTCTTTTTTACGGAATTCAGGAACAATTTTCATTTTGTTCGACTCAATTGCCTGACGAATATTATCCGAAAAAGCACTAGTTTTAAAATAGTAATTTTCTTCGCTCAGACGTTGATATGGCGTCTGGTGATCTGGACAAACCCCATTATTATCGGCAGCTTCTTTATCTGTAACGAAAGCTTCACATCCCTGACAATACCAACCCTCATATGAACCTTTGTAAATGTAGCCAGCCTCAACAAGCTTTCGCCAGATATACTGAACTGCAGCGACATGATGCGCGTCAGTTGTTCGAATAAAATCCGTCACTGAAATATTCAGTTCAGCAATCATCTTCTTAAAATTGACGTGCGTTTGATCGACGTATTCTTGAGGTGTTTGATTTTGACTGGCAGCTTTGGCGGCAATTTTATTACCATGTTCATCCACGCCAGCTTGAAAACGAACTTCACGCCCGTTCTGTCTGGAATAACGCGCCCACACGTCTGCCAACATATAATCCATAGCGTGCCCGATGTGCGGCAAGCCGTTTACGTAAGGAATGGCAGTGGTTATGTAAGCGTGTTTCTTAGTCATGGTATATATTATATCACCACTAGAGCAATTATCGCAGATGCCACTCTTTCAGTAGCCTCTTCCAATCTTCAATCGCCAAATCCTCAGCGCGAGCATCAGGAGATATATTGGCGTTTTTAAGCAAATCTTCAACACTGCCCTTATCAATCCCCAGCCCACCGCTCAAACTAGAGCGCAACTTCTTGCGCTTTGCAGAAAAGCCAGCCTTAACAATGCGGAAAAAATCTCTCTGGTCTTCTGGAGTAATTAACGGATTATTACGAGTTCTCAAAACCACAACCTGCGAGTCAACTTTCGGTGGTGGTGTAAAAAATTGTCTCGGCACTTCTATATCTAATTCCGCCTCAGCAAAAACCTGAACACTCACGGCTAAAATGCTCATATCGCCAGGATCTGCCGCGATTCGCTCAGCAACTTCTTTTTGCACCAATAGCACCGCAATGCTCGGCTTATTTTCCGCGGTCATCAATTTTTCAACAATTTTACTAGTAATGTAATACGGAACATTGGCCACAACTTTGTAATTTTTTGGCAATTGATTCAGGTCAAATTGCAATATATCTTGATTTACAACCGTTAATTCCTTGCCGGGAAATTGACCTGGTAATTTTCGCGCCAAATCAGCGTCAAACTCCACGGCGGTCACTGAATTAGCCCGAGCTAACAAGCGACTAGTCAAAGTACCAAGTCCCGGTCCAATTTCCAGTACAACATCATCACTCGTCAATTCAGCTGCTTCAGCAATATCTGCCAGAATTTCTGGATCTTTCAGCCAGTGCTGTCCAAGCGATTTTTTTGGTCCACGAGAAGAAGTCATTAGCGTCCATCTCCATTAGTCCAGTCGGTCGCTAGATCAAATCCGTGTGGATGTTTGGCTGCAAATCCGCCGGTATCGTAAACCTTGCCCGGACCCATACTGGTCTCAACCACCGAACATCGCGGGTAATTACCATAGTTAGCCGCCACTAATATATATCCATCCTGGTCAACCTTCGCACCGTCCGCACGCACGGTATAGGTGCCGCCACTACCACAAGCTTTTATCACAATATTCATCGGCAAATCATAATATGTCTCACGGTGCGTTACGCCCTTAGAATCTGTAAATATTTGCGCGCCCTTGCTTTTTGTCAATGGATTTTTAGGCTTCGTGCCAATTATTTCAATCTGCTTCTTTGGTTGCTTTGTGACTTCGCTAGCAACTTCCTTACGACTAATCTCGCGCTCGTTCTCTACCTCAACCTGATAAGTCACCTTCCGTACACCTTTCTCCCCAAGCTGCTTAACACTCTTAAACCCAATCGGCTGAGAATCGTCCTTAATCTGCTCAACATCAAAATTAACATCAACTTCTTCGGTTATCGTTCGTTGTTTTGACCGCTCAATCTTCATCACCAGACCCACGCCGTTCACCAGAAGATCCTCAGAATTCGTAAAATGCGTCTTATCTTCGCGATATAAAGTCAACCCAGCGGCCTTCGCAATCAAAGCTGGAGTTTGCTCGGCGGTAGTTATTTTTAGGCGTTTATTTCCATCGACAATTGTTATCGGACGAGCACGGAAAATATTGACCTGATATTTTGCGCCAATCAATTCCATGTCAATATTCGGCTCAACCGCGTCAATCTTTTCGTCAATCGTAATCTTAGCTGCGCGCAAGGCCTGCCGAACGGTCAATGCGTTTGTGATAATCGTCTTTTCTTCACCGCGATCATAAATACGGACCAAATGCTCACCAGAAGCCTTTCCATCAGCAAACGAAATCATCGGAGTCGCAATCGCAATCAACACGGCCAATCCAATAATTTTTCCAAAAAATAAAACTTTTGCGCGCATAATAATTTGACAATTCACACAATGTATTAGAAAAATTATATCAGATTTCGAAACTATTATCTATAGATATCCTGAAGTCCCATTTTAACCTTACAAGTCGGCCACGGTTGCCAGCCACGAGCCTTGTAAGTTTGCCACGCCTTTTCGTCCTGCACATCAGCTGGAGCATCAGAAGCCAGTTCGTATCCGCCATAGTTTCCCCAAGTTCGTTTGTCAAACTGGTATGCACCATAATATCCGTTTCCAGTATTCGACGTATAACTTCCTTCACAACTTCTTAATCTAGCAAGCGCTTCAGAAAAACTGCCAGAAAATGACGTAGAGCTTTTCGTTCCCACAATCTCAATCTGCTTCTTTGGTTCTTTTGTTACAACACTAGCGATTTCCTTACGGCTCACCTCCACACCGTTCTTCATCTCGATTTCATAAGTGACATTTTTCTTACCGTTCTCGCCCGTCTGTTTTACTTCGCGATATCCCGAATCTCGATTCGCGTCTTGAACTTTTTCAACCTCAAATTTCACATCTTCTTCTGCGGTTATAGTTTGCTTGCCATTACGCCAAAGCTCAATTTTCATTCCAGAAATAATTTTCGCCGAACGATCTACGGATAGCGTATCATCTTTCTTTGGATCAATATTCTTCTCTTTTAATAGCTCGCCAACCGTCTTAGCATGTGTGCGAATGACAGATTCTTTGCCGTAAAGTACAAAATTAACCATCGACGCTCTGTCAATTTTCATCACCATGTTTGCGCCATCAACCGCCATATTATCGGAATTGGATAAAGTAGTTTTATCTTCTTCAAAAACTTCAATTCCAGCAGCCTTCGCAATCAAAGCTGGTGTTTGTTCGGCAGTGGTTATTTTCAGGCGTTTATTTCCATCGACGATTGTTATTGGACGAGCACGGAAAATATTAATATTGTACTTTTCTGCCACCATCTCCGAATCAAGACTCGGCTCTACTACGTCTTGACGTTCATCGATAGAAAACTTAGCCAATTTCAAAGCCTCGCGAATCGTTCTCGCTTTCGTAACAATCGTCTTTTCTACACCCCTGTCGTAAATCGTCACCAACTTTTCACCAGCTTTAGCCGCTGGTTTAGCGGCGTCAGCCAATGCTTGATTGAAAAAAAATAAACAGCCAACTAGCATCAATATCGCGCCAGAAACGAACGTAATTTTCTTAGAATAGTGTTTTGCTTGTAATCTTATACCCATAAGTTCACACCCACAACGTAGGTATCCTTATTATATCAAATTTTCTCCAAGCGCGCGAACTCGACGTTCAATTTCTTAATATTTCCATTGTCAAACTGAACAGTAACGCTCAAGCCTTCGCTATCAATAATTTCCCCCAAGCCAAAACTAGGACTGCGAACTCGATCACCAACTTCCAAACCAATATCTTCCGAATAAAAATCAGGTTCTACGATCGGTCGAGCTGGTCTATCAACACCACCAGCCATCAAGCCCATCTCGTCTAAAAACCTCGACGGCATATTATAGCCGATCTGACCAAATTGCGTCCGAGAGCTGGCACAACTAACAAATAATTCTTCCCTCGCCCGAGTTACACCAACGTAGCACAATCGACGCTCCTCTTCTACGTCATCAGCATTTCCACTATCAAACACCCTCGCATGCGGCAAAATTCCCTCTTCCAGTCCCGCCAGAAAAACCACCGGAAATTCCAAGCCTTTGGCAGCATGAAGCGTCATAAGCGTCACTTGCTGATCGGCAGTTGTATCCGTCGAAGACATCAAAGCCATCTCTTCCAAAAACGTCGCCACGTCAACATAAGCCTTCGCCTCCGACAAAAGCACGCCAACATTTTCCATTCGCTCTTCAGCTTGCGGTGTTCCGTCGTTTATAAAATCTTCATAGCCAGTACTTTTCATGATTTTCTCAATCAGTTCGGCTGGAGATCCGTCAATTTCCTGCTGCAAATCGTGCAGTTTTTGACCAAATTCTAGCAATGGGCGTTTTGCCCGCGCCGTCAAAGTATCCGCCTTGTCAACCGCCAGCAAGCCGCTAATTATGTCTTTCTCTGACGCGTCATTCCAATCCAGAAACTTAGAGATACTCACCGCGCCAACGCCGCGTTTTGGCGTATTCACAATTCGCAAAAAACTAACCCGGTCACTCGGCTGATATAACAATCGAAGATATGCCAATAGATCCTTAACGACCGCTCGATCCAAAAATCGCAAACCGCCGACGATTTTATACGGAATATAACTCTGACGCAGAGCTCGCTCAATTGCGTAACTTTGTGCATTCGTTCGATATAGAACCGCCACATCGCCGTATTGGCGACCATTCGTAATTTGCGCTTGAATTTCATTCGCAATCGCCAATGCCTCCTCAGACTCGTTATATAATTGCCATAATTTTGGCTCAACACCGTCGCCATTCGCCGTCCACAAATTCTTATCAGTTCTATGAATATTATGACTAATCAACGCATTTGCCATATTCAAGATCGCGCCAGTCGAACGATAATTTTGTTCCAGCTTAACCACCGTCGTGCCTGGAAAATCGCGTTCAAAATTAAGAATATTCGTGTAGTCGGCACCACGAAAACTATAAATCGACTGAGCGTCATCGCCAACCACGCATAAATTGCGACGCGAATTAACCAGCAGCTTAATTAGCGCATATTGCACCGCATTCGTGTCCTGATACTCGTCAATCAGAATATGCTCGAATTGCTGCTGCCATTTATGGCGGATATCTGGCTTGCTTCGCAATAGCTCCACGGTTTTTATCAATAAATCGTCAAAATCCAACGCCGAAGCATCTTTCAAAGCTTTTTCGTAAGCAAAAAACAATTCAGCTATCTTTTGTTCTCTTGGACCGCGAGTTGAAGCTGAAAAATCCTCGGCACTTCGCATCTCATTTTTAGCATTTGAAATAGCCGAGAGAACAGCTCGAGGTTTAATATCTTTATCCGTCAAGCCGCGAGACTTCATAATTTGCTTCATCAAGCTTATTTGATCGTCGGTATCGTAAATTAAGAATCGCTTATTTAGACCAATATTTTCACCATCCATCCGCAACATTCGCACGCAAATACTGTGAAAAGTTCCCATCCATGGCATAAATTGCCGATTTTCAGAGTCCTCGCCCAATATTTGCGCCAATCGCTGACGCATTTCCCTCGCGGCTTTATTAGTAAATGTAACTGCCAATATTCGACTAGGAAATATTTTCAGCTCACCAATCAAATAAGCAATTCTATGAGTTAGAGTTTTAGTCTTTCCAGATCCAGCGCCCGCCAAAATCAACAGCGGCCCATCAGCGTGTGTCACCGCTCGAGCCTGCTCGCTATTTAATCCGTCAGTAAAATTAGACATATATCTATTTTATCAGCAAAAAGTACGAAACAGCGCCGCCAGCCATACCAATTGCTAAAAATAGAATAATAAGCAACGCTATTAATAATCCAGATTTTTTCTTTTCTTTGTTGGCTGAAGGTTTGACCTCTGTGGATACGGCAGCAAACATCGGTGCTGGCTCAGAATCCATAACTTCCTTTTCAGACAATTCGGAAGACTCAATCAAAGAACTGTCAATATCGGTGGACATTTTGTCGTCTGAATCTTCAGGAACGCCAGCCTCCTCAATTGCTATAATTTCTGGACTCAAATCCATTGGCGAATCGGATACATCGCCCAAAGAATTTTCGCTCATGCTGTAATTAGATAAATTAGTATTATATTGATGTTCCAGTTTTACATTCTCAGAATCAGCAGACATAGACGCATCTTCATTACTATTCATCTCAGAACTAGTCATAGTTTGGTTAACAGAGCCAAGCGGTCGCTTCTCTACCTCAACATTAGCAATAAACGGAGACTCCAGCGGCGCAGTCATCGGTGCGGCAGGAGTTTCACTATTACTTACGGCTAATGATTGCGCTATCTTATCGGTCAATGACAATTCCTCAACGGGCGCATCTTCAATCTCCGCAAAAGTAGATTCATTATGTATGTCTTTAAGATCAGGGGTGTCGCTAAGATTATCTGATTGAGCAACTATGTCAGACATTTCTTTCCTTGTCGCAGAATGCCTATTGTTTGTACTAATCACGTCCACCAAATCAGGCGAAGGTTGGATTGTTGTGCCAGTTCGAGATGGAGTGGGAGCAGTAGATTTTTGGATAGTGCTGACAGATGAGGGCCTAACAACATCCATGAAACGACCAGTCGAGCGTCTCGCAACTAATGGCGCAGCTTTGACTTCGTTAGCAGCAACGCCAGGAGCTCTACTAACTATTGAATTATTAGTTTTTTCGTCCTCGGAATTATTAGCTTCCTTAGAATCCATATTGTCATTGAAAGACTCTTTTTTTGCTTCAGGCTGAGAGATTGGCGATAAAGAAGTAGAAGCAACAGGCGAAGGTGTAAATGGAGTTGCCGGAGGTGCAAAACTAGTGCCAATAGAGTTCTCTGACACAGGTTTTTCCCCTACAGGCGCAGGCATAGAACCCTCGCTATTATTTTCATTAGCCACCGCTGGAGCTTCCTTTTCTCGCTGCTTATCCATAAGAGAGCTTACCGCTCTATCCAACTCATCAAAATCAATATCTGTCATATGCCCCCTATTTTTTAACCTTTATGTGCTTTCGAAATTATCTCCTTAAATTGATATGCATCCAAACTGGCTGCACCAACCAATAAACCATCAAGTTCATCAATTGCCAAATAATCCGCGGCGTTTATTGACGTAATACTTCCACCATAGACAACTCGAACTGATTCCGCCGCTTTTTTACCGTACAAATGAGAGATATGTCGTCGAATCATCTGTGTAGTTTTTTTTACATCAGACGCCTTAGCACTATCGCCAGTACCGATCGCCCAAACTGGCTCATATGCAATAACTACTTCATCCAGCTCGTCCGCCGTCACGTTAGCCAGACCGCTGGTTAATTGATCAGCCAGAACGTCCTTCGTTTCGCCAAGAGTTCTCTCTTGGATCGTCTCGCCAACGCATAAAATCGGATGAATACGATTTCGAATCGCCGCTTGGACTTTAAGTCGAATATCTTTTTCGCTTTCAATGAAAATATAGCGACGTTCCGAATGCCCAATTATCACATAATCAGCAATTCCACGAAGATGTGCTGCTGGAATTTCTCCAGTATACGCGCCCGAATCCCGCCAATAGCAATTCTGAGCCGCCAGCTTAGCGATTCGACGATTAATTTGCAAACTCAAACTCTGCAGCGTCAAAATAGTAGGCGCCAGAACTACTTCAACGTCCCTATGCGATGGTAGCGTGCTCATCAGCTTATGCAAATATAAGCTGGCCTCCTGCATATTGAAGTTCATTTTCCAGTTACCAATGATTAACTTTTTTCTCATGAGATAATCCTTATGCTTAGTTTATCACCTCAAGCCGTATGCGTCTAGTAAACTTTCAATTCCAGGCAATTTTTTGCCAGCCATCAAGGCCATGCTAGCTCCGCCACCAGTGGAAACATGGGTAAAATTGGCACCGTCATGCCCGTCCCATTTCAATATAAAATCAGCCGTATCTCCGCCGCCAACTATTGAAACGACTCCTTTATTCTGGGCAATAGCTAGCGCTACTCGCGCCGAACCGATTGCAAAATTATCAATTTCAGCATAACCCAGCGGACCATTCCAAATAACCATCTTTGCGCCAGCCAATATTTTCGTAAATTTTTCAATCGTCTGACTTCCAATATCCAGCGCCATATCTGAGCTTTCTATTTTATCGACGCTAACTTCTTGACGAGGATAATCTTTGGAAATCTCAGGCGCAACCGCCACATCAATCGGCAAAACCAAAAAATCGTCAACATTCTCTACGCCAACCTTAGCCGCTGCCAAATCATAAATTTCTGCGACAACCTTTTCCATTCCTGGCTCAAACACACTCTTGCCGACATTAAATCCACGACAATGTAAAAACGTGTTTGACATAGCACCGCCAATTAAAATGCGATCCGCTTTTTTAATCAGACGCTTAATCAGTAATATTTTATCACTAACTTTCGCGCCGCCAATAACCGCAACCAACGGACGTTTTGGTTTATTCATCGCCTCGGTGATAGTTATATATTCTTTTTCTAATAGCAGCCCAGCCAACCCTGGAACACACAACGTAATCGCATGAGTGCTAGCGTGAGCCCTGTGTGCCACAGCGAATCCGTCTTGCACAAAATAATCCGCTCGGACGGCGCGTTGAATTGACTTGGCGAATGTTAAATCATCGGCCTCCTCTTCATTATAAAAGCGTAAATTCTCCAACATAAGAATGCTGTCTCGTGGCGCGCGGCGAACAGCTTGATGAACAGCTTCGCCCACGCAATCATCCAATAATTTCACTGGGCGGTTTAGCAAATTAGACAGATGATTCGCGACAATTTTCAGACTAAACTTAGAGTCTTTACCTTTTGGGCGTCCCAGATGAGACATAATAACAATCTTGCAATTCTGCTCCAGTAAATATCGGAGTGTGGGCAGCGAAGCGCGAATTCTTAGATCATCAGAAATCTGACCGTGCTTTGTTAGCGGCACATTATAATCTGCTCGCAGAAGAATAGTTTTTCCGCGTAGATCAACATCGCGAATTGTTTGCTTCGGAAATTTTCTGCCCACCCAAATTCTCCTTACGACAACGTCTTGACCTGAATATTATCAGTCTTGCCTGGTTCTGGATTGTGACCGCTAACGAGCACAACCGTAACTGGGTCTGTACCGAAATATCCTTCTTGTTTCAACTCATCAGCTAGCTTAGCTGCTGCATTTGAAACGTTTGGTCGGACATATGGACGAGAGTCATATCTTAGCGCTAACTTTTGCGCAGTCTTCACATTTTCTGTCACGCAAACAATTGGCAGATTTGGACGATATGCGGCAACATTAATTGCAGTGGCGCCAGTGTGCGTCTCTGCAATGATGGCTCGAGCCTTAATCCTCCTTGCTAATTGAGCTGCCGTGTAGCTCAAAATTGCGTCAGTTTTTTCACGCATCTCGGCCCTTTCTACCAACATTACATCACTGTGTTCTTGAGTGTAGATAATAGTCTTACGCATTGCACGAACAGTTTCAACAGGATATTTACCATTGGCGGTTTCATCAGACAACATAACTACATCAGCACCCTGAATCACGGCGTTAGCGACGTCACTTACTTCAGCGCGACTTGGTTCTGGATTATCAACCATACTGCCCATCATTTGTGTCGCAACGATTACCAACTTGCAATATTTACGACACAAGGCAATAATTCGACGTTGTACAACTGGGACAATTTCCGCACCAGCTTCCACAGCCAAGTCACCGCGAGCAACCATAATACCGTCGCTAGCCTTAACAATTTCTTCCAAATTCTCTGGATCGACGGCAGACTTAGTCTCGATCTTAGCAATAATACTAGCCGTCGAGCCCAGGTCTGTCAATCGACGACGCAAATCAATAATGTCATCAGCTTTTTGAATAAAGCTCAATGCAACATAATCAAAATCTTGGCTTGCGCCCCATTCCAAATCGTTAATATCTTTCTGGGTAAGGATATCGCCGCCAAAATCCGTATCCGGCAAATTCAAACCCTTGCGGCTCATCAAAAAGCCGTCGTTCTGGACTTCTACGCGAATTGCAGTTGAACTAACAATTTCTCGTACAACCGTCCTGATCTTGCCGTCAAACATGTAAAGCGGCTCGCCGACTTTCATCTTCTCCGCCAAGTTGTATTGCACTGGCAAGTTGAAACTGCCGTCATGCTCAGCAATTTCTGAATCCAAGACCAACATATCGCCAACCTTAACATTCAGCATGTTATCTTTCAAAACGCCCAAGCGAATCTTCGGGCCTTGCAAATCTTGTAGGATTGCGACAGGCTTACCCAACTGTTTACTAGCTGTGCGCACCCAATTAATCTGCTCAATTCGCTCCTCGTTAGCGCCGTGGCTAAAATTCATACGGATGCCGTTAACTCCGGCCTCCAACAATTGGTAAACCTTTTCTTGGCTGAACGTTGCTGGCCCAATTGTTGCTAATATTTTTGTTCGTTTAAATATATTATCACTCATTTTTAAAATTATACCACGAAATAACAGTGATGAAAAATGACGCCAGGAGACATATTGATTAAAGCTGCATCCTACATAAACGCCTCTGAAGTCTGAGGCCTCTACAATATTAAGCACAGTCTATTATTTGACTAATAAACAGTTTTATCACATAGTATGCTATACTATAGATATGGAGATGAAAAAGATTCTTAGTAAGACTATCCGACGGGGTCATTCGGAAAATAAGATTGATCTTCTCTCATTCTCTCCTCAGAAAATGCAAAAATCCAATCAATATGTTCTTGAGCAGTTAAAAGTTGCTACTAGCATAAAAAACCGACAAGACAACAATATCGCACTCGACGGAGATTACGGCACCGGAAAGAGTAGCATATTATACACCCTAAAAAAAGATTTAGCATGGCGCATCTTCAATCGCCCCAAAACTATCTCTTTTCTCTCGTTTTTATCAGGCGAAGAAATAAATAGTAAGTTTTTGCAAAGTGAAATAGTAAAACAACTATACTATGGCGAACAAGAAAACAAACTAAAAGGAAGTGGCTACAGAAGGATCGGAAGGCGCTATATGATTACTTCTATTCCTATAAGTATGGCGCTGGTCTCTATTTTATTATGTACAATATATAATATTGATGTATTTACTTTTATTCGCGGGCTAGTTAAACACCCCAATCTCATCATAGACAATTTTCATCTTCCTACGTTCATTATTATAACTGCAGTAATCATAGTGTTAGCATTGCCGATCAATACTATTTTTCAATTTATACTAAATGGAAATATAAAGAGCATATCAACTAAAGATCTTTCAATAGAGCTCTCCGATTCACAGCCCGATTTTAACCAACTTATAGACCTAATAATTTATTATTTTCGCAAAACTAAAAGACGCGTTATTATTTTTGAAGACCTCGACCGCCTTAACGATCCAGAAATCTTTGAAGAATTAAGACAGCTTAATTTCACCCTAAATAACAGATTTAGACCCTATGGAACGATCAAATTTATTTACGCCATAAGGAGCGATTTATTTCTCGCAGAGACACAGACCTCAAAAAGAGCAAAAAAGGAATCTGACATAGAGAAAATCAACACTAAAGTGTTTGATTTAATAATTCCAGTTATTCCATTTTTAACAAAAGTGAATTTTAGCTATATAGTTCAAATGAAAACAAAAGAAGTCGGATTAGGTCAAAAGATAGCTGGCATTGAAAATATACTAAGTCGACACACATCAGATATGAGGGTTGTAAAAGCAGTCATTAACCATATACTCACCTATCAAAATAGCTTTGATCTGCAAACAGACGATTATAAAAACGTTGCGGCACTTGCTATTATTCGTGTTTTTACCCCAAGTGACTACATGAAGTTATCGACAGGAGACAGCCTACTAGATTTCGTGCGAGAGCAGTGCGAAATCGAAAAAAAAGAGCACATAGAGAAAATAATAGAAAAACGAACTCCAGAATATAAAATTAGAGAGAAATCAGAATCCATATGGAAAAATATTAGACAATACCAGGGGGTACCTCAAGATGCAACCGTCCAAGATATCAGCATAGACAACAGTCCTATCACAAAGAATAGTAACTGGCTAATACAAATATATAAAGCCAAACAAGATTCGAACATTACAATCCGCTGGAGAAACTATTACGGAGAGACAACAACAGTCGCTGAGACCCTGCAAGATATAATAGCATCATACACGAAGGTAGACCCTTCACTAATGTCAATTGAGAAAGAGGTTAATCAATTAGCAGAACAAGATTGTCTAAAATTTTATAACGACTCAATCGACCTAGCCAAAAAAGGAGACGATGAAAAAACTCAAAAAATTGTCAAAGACTTACTAAAAAATGATTTCGTGACAGAAAGCTATACTAGATTTATAACACAAGCTACTGACATAAGCGCCGACACAGACAAAGCACTACGATATATTTATAGCTATATACGCAATACTAGTAGAAATGCCGAATACCCAATTAACCACACGGTCGCAGCAGAAATAATGAAGAGAATAGATAATACAGATTTAATGTCTGCTGGAATGTATAACTTTGACCTAATCAACTTCATCATAGAAAACGTCAGCCAATATTCGCAATCTCTGGAAGTAATACTACAATACGCGAAAGCTGATCTTGATTTGTTTATGGATTTTTTCGACAAGTATTGCCACAAATATGAGAGTGCATTAAAAATAGACACCGAAAAAAACATCGCCTCCAATGTTTCTAGCAAGAAAGTTGGCAAAAATATACCCAAAAAAATTAATAACTAAAATAGCACATTCTTCTTTGAATGATGAAACTTGCAAAAAAATCCTCGCTGATACTGCCATCACAAACTTTGACAATCCCCAAGATTTAATACTGGAGGACAAGAAGACTCGCGCCTTTTTAAATGACTGCATTGATACTATTTTAAAAAGTAAAGACGGAAAAGAGAACTGGTTTAAATTGTTTGCAGCCAATAGTGTTCCAATAAATAATTTGGGTGATTTCGAAGCGTCAGACAATAACGTCAAAAGTTACCTAGATAAAATACTAATTGTAATAAATGAAGATAACCTAAAAATAATTGATGACATCACTCTTGAAGAGTACATAAAGGCACGTCAACTGACCGTCAACGACTTTAATGTGATAATAAAAAGTAATAAGATTGGCACTAAACAGTATGTTGTTAAAAATATAAAAAATAGCGTATTAGAAGACGACCTACCAAAATGTATACAACAATCTCTCGACTGCATATATAGAGAAAGAATATCGCTTACTGTAGACGAGATAATCCAGTATATCGAAGTAATAAATAGCACAAAGATGAAGAAGAGTTTGTTGACTGAATTCATAGTCAAAACGGTTACGATTTCGAAATTCAACAAAGAAGACATCATGAAAATCACGTCCATATGCAATGATGACAATCTGAGTAAACTGAATATTAAAAATTCGATAATCAAACTACCACTTAATAGAGATAATTTGGAGTTTGCAGAATATCTTCAATCGTTAGGATTGGCAAAACAACAAAACAGCAATAAAAACACACAGACCATTAGACTTCAAGTACTAGGCTCTGATCTGTAAACATTTCTAAAGATTACACCTCAATCCTAAAAATAATCAACAAAAAATGACTCTCTGTATACACAAAGAATCATCGCAAACAGTAACTTTTATTTTATTAAAATACTTTTAGGTTATATTCTTGGTGACCTTACCGGGAATCGAACCCGGATTGCCAGGATGAAAACCTGGTGTCCTAACCGTTAGACGATAAGGCCACGACTTCAAATATCATAACAAATTATCGTCAAATTGTCTATAGCGAATCAACCACTTCCTCGTTATTATCTTATATTGAAAATTAATGTATAATATTTCTCATGACAAAGCAGAAGAAAAAGCGGACTAAAAAATACTCGGGAATAAACGCTGCATCTCAACGACCAAAAGTAACAAGGATTACAGCGACGAATCGCTCCAAATTATCTCAATGGTTTTTTGATCGAAAAAAGATCATTCGCGCCATTGGCATGGCAGGGCTCGTTGCGATTGCCTTAATTATCGTTATTTCTGGAATACTGAGTTTATTTCGTTAACGAACCGGCAGCTTAAATCCAAAAGTACTGCCTTTCCCTTCTTCTGACTCAAAGATCATTTCGCCGTCGTGCGACAAGATAACTTTCCTCGCCAAAAATAGACCGACGCCAGTGCCATCTGGTCTCTTTTTTCTGGCGTTTGTGCCGCGGAAGAACTTGCCAAACAGATTTGCTTGCTCTGATTTCGGTACGCCAATCCCCGAATCTTTTACCGTAAATTCAATCACGTCATTACTGTTTTTTAGAAAAATTATTACCTTTTTATGCGGATTTGAATAGTAAATGGCGTTGTCAATCATATTTAGCATAACTTGACGGATCTTCTCGGCATCAGCCGTAATCAATGGAACTTTTTTATCAATCTTTAGGATCATTTCAATAGATCTCTGATCAGCCACAACCTTAAGTAAGGCAACTTCATCCCGAAGAATTTGGGCGATATCTATTTTCTGCTTGTCAACATTAAACTTACCAGTCTGAAGCCTAGACACATTAAGAAAATCGTTTATCAGCCTTACCATACGCTCGCTGGAAGAAAATGCCTCTCTAAGAACCGCACGTTGTGTCGGCGTAATCTTTCCCAGATCTCCTTCCAGTACCATATCCAAATAACCTTTTATACTAGTCAACGGCGTTCTTAATTGATGTGAAGCCATAGAAATAAATTCATTCTTCGCCTCGTCCAGTCGCTGAAGCTGTCGATTACTGAACCTCAATTCTTTCGTCGCCTCATCAATTTTACGCTGCAAACTTTTATTCAACTCATTAATTTCTTCTAATGACAAAGAGTTTCGAATCGACACCGCCAATTCTCCAGCAATCGATTCCAGCATTTCAATATCGCGAGAGCTATAACCCAAACTTTTATGCTCACCCAGAAATAGAATTCCTGTTTCTTGATTTTGATGTAGCAGCGGCATAACAATTTTCGTGCGATGAATATCCAAAAGCTTCTTTAATTCTGGATCTTTTACTTGATTTGCCAAAATGACTTCTGGAAAACTACAGTTCTTATAATAGTAATCCATAATCCTATGAACATCTTCCTCAACAACAGATATTCGCCGCCGGCCCGCCCGACCGTATATTCCTTTTTCTGGAATACAAAACGCCACTTTTTCCGCCTTAAGAGAAGTCGCTATATAATTGCCGACACGCCGAGTTAGGAGCTGCAGATCCGCCGTATAGGTTAATATTTTACTAATCTCACGCGTAAACGTATCAACATCATATTCTCCGTAGTAAAAAACCCTATCAGTAAATTTATCAAAGATTTTCTTCACTGGTTGATATACGACCGCCAAAACCATAGCTAAAATCATATTCATAAGATTCACGTGACTATCAACCGTCAGACTGCGCTGGAAAACCACAATTGAAATGACATATGCGGAGATCACGTAAACGACAGCCAGTGTAATTAACAGCAACATGTACGAAACGCTTCGAGCTACCGCCATCTTCACATCCATCAATCGGTATCTGACGATGCTATACATGATTGCAAATAAGAAAATAATCGTAGAAACTGGACCAATCCATATATATCGATAATCACCAAGCGCTGGAAGGAGCAAATCCACTATAAATCCAGGAATGCTACATATCAACAGACCAATCATATAAATCGCGACTTGTTTACGCCGAACAGGATCTGATTTGCGCCATGCTATATGTCCAAAACACATAGAAATTAAGAAAAACACCGAGAAAAAGGTTGCGAAAATAACATAATGAATCGCATGAATCGGAATTCGAGAAAAATCTACTGGCGTGACGATTTCTGATGTATTGATAATAAATTCAGGCACCAAAATAATGTATAGCGAAAAAATTGTTATCAATATACTGGACGCGCAGATAAAACTCTTCGTTGATTTTGTCGATGGAAGAAACGATTTCGTAGTAAAAATAGCCAACGCAGGACAAAAAATAGCCGAGGCGACATAAAACCACCTAGACGCAGTGTCCAATACTACACCGTTGTCAGCCAAGGAGAACACTTCAAGTCCAGCTGACCACACAGCCAAACATAAACAAACTAGAAAAAACCAATACTTTGCATCATGACGACGCTTCGATTTTTTAAGCACGAGTACGCCCAAAATTAGCGCCATTAACGCAACCAATCCTAGTACTAACGCTCGTACCATCATACTAATGCTTATTATAGCATTTTATTCTACGTTTCAATCGCAAAAACTGTGTAAACACCGCTCGCGGTAACTGTAGCTTCAATAGATTCTTTTGGTATGCCAGATTTTTGGAGCAATTTAAAACCTTCTTTAATTGAACGCATCCTAACTTTTGGAATCCACCCCATTAGTCCATGCAAAAATTCTTTTTGTGGGCGATTTACGTTCATGTTGCCAGTGATCATTAGTCCACCAGTTCGCAAGAACTTCAGTGACTCTCGTGTCAATTGCTTATAAACGCCATCTGGCAGATATTCTCGCAGGCCAGAATCTTCTGCAATATCTAGCTTACGATTGCCCAAAACTCCCTCCAAGCTCAAAGGCTTGCCGAGCTTGCTGAATAATCGCTCGCAATGAATTTCAATCTTATCTTCCAAATTCCATTTCTTAGCCAAGCTCTGTGCTGCCGCTAGAGATAACGGATCTTGATCCAGCAGGATAACCGTCGGCGCCTCACCCGTTTCATCCTTAAGTTTTTTCAGCATCTTCAAAGTCGCCAATCCCGTTCCGCAGCCAAAACTCATCACCAACATATCATCAATTGAACGATTCTCTTTTTCTGCCACTTTCTTCAAATGATCAATCGATAAACCGTTCACTGTTTCCACTCGCTCACGAATACCAAGCGAATCCGCACAATGCCGAATGACGTTAGAAAACTTCTCCGTCACCGGCGCCTGGATAAACTCTCGAACGTCACTAATTCTCTTCCTTACTTCTTCAATAGCCGTAGCTTTATCTACGCCGTTGTTGATTTTATCTTGAACCATAACTTCCGTCAGCGGCAAGCCATTAATCTTCTCATCAAATACCGACTCATCCAGCGGACCACTCATAGTTGAATATTTACCTTCTGACAATATTTCGCCATTTTTACCAAAAACACTTAAGCCATCAGCTTCAGAAATTGTCAAAAATGTCAGTGCGGAACCTCGCTGATTGTGCCACGGCCGCGAAGCAGTCTGATTTTTACCATACAATAACTTGTCGCGAAAAACCTCCAGATGCGAATCTATTTTTTCACCCCACTTGCCCATTTTCACAAAAGGAATTTTATCTAAAACATTCGCAATTGCCGCGATAGCTAGGTTTTTATGAATAAAATGTTTACGAACATCCTTTAATTCCGCCCCACCTTTCTCCAGATAATTGTATATATCCTGAATTTTATCCGGCTTATTATATGCAGGATCGGTCTTTTCTCCGACCTTAACCCTACATTCCTCACCCCTAAGATCAGCAATTTCCCTATTTAATTTTTCATTAGCTTCATGATCAACTCCATTAAGAAAATCACCTGTTTCTGTAATATACCGTTCGCCTCTAAATTTTTCCATGCCAAAAATTATAGCATAATTTATGTGATATACTTAAAGCATGATAAAAATTGTCATTATTGAAGACGACCCTACCATCAGCCAGATGTACCGCATGAAGTTTGAATCGGACGGGTTTGATGTTCGATTGGCGGCTAACGGACAAATTGGTATAGAAGTAGTCGAAAAGTTTCAGCCAGACATTATTTTGCTAGATTTACAAATGCCGGAAATGGACGGCACAGAGGCTTTGAAGCGAATTAGATCTAAAGATTGGGGCAAAACAATTCCTGTTATCGTCCTCACTAATCTCGGCGAAGAAGAAGCTCCGCACGATTTGAAGAAATTAGGAATTCATAGCTACATCGTAAAAGCAAACCTCACACCGCGCCAAGTTGTCGAGCAAGTCAAAACCGCCATAAAAGCCGCTTAATTTTTTGATTGATTCGCAATTTTTAGACAAGCCATAATTACATTATCAAAGAGCGCGGCAACTGTCAGCGGACCAACTCCGCCTTTCTTTGGTGTAATAATTACATCATTACGCAACCGCACATCCTCGGACACATCGCCGACAATTTTGCCATCTTCCGACGCCGTTCCCGCGTCAACAACTACAGCCTTAGTCTTGACCATTTGGCTTGTAATTAACCCCGGTACCCCAGTTGCCGACACGATAATATCGTAATTTATCAATTGAGATAAATCGTCACCTTTTTCAAAAACCGTCACATCGACGTCAGACTTTAGCCACATCTTCTCAAGAGGGGCGCCGACCAAACGACCTCGCCCGACAATTGCAACCTTTTTATTTTTCAAATCAATACCATATCCAGCCAGTAGCCAATTGATAGCCGTTGGTGTGGCTGCCTGAAAAATTGCCCTTTTGCGTAGACCATCAACATCTTTATCTTCTCGAATACTCTCGAGTAATTCCTCAGTCTGATCAGAGTTACTAATCGGTAATTGCAGAATTATTCCTTGAATGTCGTCTCGATTGTTCAATTCTTGAATCACCGCCAAAGCACCGCCCGCAGAGACTCGATGAACCTCCACATCAATCAAAATATCAGCGCCATATCCTTGCTTCAAACGCATGTATGTTTCAATGACTGGATTTTCGACATCAGTAACAATTGCCAAACGAGGATTAATATGCCAAGCCTGTCTTAAAGCTCGCACCTGTTTTGCCTGGCGCTCCTTGATAAATCCAGCTAGTTCTGAGCCGTTTAATTCTCTCATTGTCATTAAGTATAGCAATTTTACCATCTTGAGTACAGATATAGTATGTGCTATAATTTGAAAAGCTTGGTTCATGGCGGATGTAGCTCAGTTTGGTTAGAGCGCTGGATTGTGGCTCCGGAGGCCGTGGGTTCGAACCCCATCATTCGCCCCAAGCTTTACAACAATTTATCCATACCGATGAATTATTTTCAATAAAACGGTAGACATTTTTATTGATTGTTGTATAATGAAACTGTGGGCCAGTAGCTCAGCTGGTCAGAGCACCTGCCTCTTAAGCAGGGTGTCGAGGGTTCGAGCCCCTCCTGGCCCTCCAAAAAATAACCTCACATTGAAGTGAGGATTTTTATTTATCCAAACGGATTATACCCGCGAGAAGGTGGTTCACGAAAAGTAGTTCGATTAGCGTTAAATGCCTGACGGGAATTATTCGCCCCCGATGGAACATTGTTATTTTGTAGACCATTGAACCGTCTATTTCCGCCAGACAAGCCAGCATCAACATGATCATTAGCACTCCTCGATCGAGGCATTACACCAATCTCTGTGCCAATTTGTCTTACTTCACCAACCACTGCCAAAGATTGGTATTTTTTAATATATTGACGTTCCGAATTCACTTTACGATTAGCTTTCAGAGATCTACCAGTCATCCCATATGCCTTAAAACCATCAATTGATCTTCTCAAGGAGCCAGATAATCTAATCATCATTTCCCGCGTCATTTGCGGTTTTTTATTCGCATCCATATATCCCCCAATAGTTATATGAAGTGGCGCCCCGAGTAGGATTCGAACCTACGACCTTGAGCTTAGAAGTCTCCTGCTCTATCCAACTGAGCTATCAGGGCGTATTCACATTATAACATCTTTCTGCTACAATAGTAAAAGCTTGCGGGTGTAGTACAGCGGTTAGTATGCAAGTTTTCCAAACTTGAGATGGGAGTTCGATTCTCCCCACCCGCACCAAGTTAGACAATTTCAATCCATAAAGGGCATCGATGGATCCATATATTTATACAGAAAAGCCAAAATACCAACCGCATGACATTGAAGATGCGTCCGAATTTTATGATGTAATTGAACGAAGCAGCTTGACGCATCAATTATCTGAAAATCGACCATACGTCTACTGGACAATGGAAATTTATGACAAATCCAATGGTATTAAAGGTGGCGGCGGGCTTGGAGTTTTGGCGGCAGACACGCGACGTGTAGCTGAAAAATTAGAAGTTCCATTTGTCGTAGTTACGCCATTTTATCGCAGCGAGTCACATCAAAAAATCACAGAACTTGCACAGGAAGAATTCTCAGAATCCGTTTCTCCTCAAGATTATGGATTCGAATATATCGATGAAGTCTCTGTAAGCTCGCAAGGATTTCCGGATGCCAATTTAAGCATCTTCAAAAAGACACTTGGATCAACACAATTCGTCACCATCTCAGAGCCAAACTTTGGACAATTGTACGAAGGCGACGGATCTGGCGATCATCGTTTATATCAAGAAGTAGCCCTGGGATTTGGCGGCTATAAAACATTAAAACTCCTCGGTATTAAGCCGGCCGTCATTCAACTTAATGAGACCGCAACGATTTTTGCCGCATTGGCACGGCTGGACGAGCTGTGCGCTAACGGAATGAATTTATACGAAGCCATCGTTTACGTTCGCAAACACACACTTTACACAAACCACACACTTCTTCAGGCGGCCGAGCCAGAGTTTCATCGTTCACAATTTGAAAAATTAGTTCTACCAAATATAAAAAGTAATGCTGTACGTTGCTGGCTAATGGAGCAATTTCGTAATGACAGATTGAGGCCGAATCTTTTGGCAATTGAACTTACTGAAGCGAAGAATGGCGTAAGTAAACTACACGCCCGCGTAGCAAATTTCCGCGACCGTAACAATGACAAAGTGAAATTTCAAGCCATTACTAATGGAATAGATCTTGAAACGTGGGTACTACCTGAAATACTGCAAACATATCGTGATCACGGCATTATTGATAAATTTGGACTGCCCACAAATGATTTTCCTGAAAAATTAAACTCGCTGAGTAGCACGGATTTGAGATACTTGAAAAAACTCGGTCGAAAGGAATTAAATCGAGTCCTATTAAGTCGGCAAGATCAGTACGGAAAATCCATACAAATCCCAGAAAACGCAATATTATTCGACTTCAAGCGAAGATTTGCTAATTACAAGCGGCCATATATGCCGTTTGAAAACCCAGATTCATTGCGCCAAATTCTCATTAGCCACAACGCGCATTATATTCTGGCAGGAAAAGTTCACCAAGGCGACGTGACGATGTACCAGAAATTGCTCGAAGTATTAAAATTGATTGACGGTGATCCAGTCCTCAAGGAGCGTGTTCATTACATACAAGATTACGACGAAGAGTTGGGACGAGCGCTGGCAGTCGGCTCGGATGTCTCGATAAACATTCCTATCGTTGGATTAGAAGCGTGCGGGACATCGTGGGAAAAAGACATTGCTAACTTGAAACTCCTCATCTCCACTAGCGATGGCGGCGTTGCCGATGTCCAGCCAATCGCCTGCCTGGAGGTTACTGGCAGAAACTACGAAGCCGAAGTTTCATCTCTGTACGTCAACATACATAAAGCTGCCGCTATTTTGAAAAATGACCAATTGCTAGAAAAACATATCCGCCACCAATTAAGCAACTATTTGCCAATTATTTCCGGCGCCCGAATGATGAAAGATTATCTCAAATTTATTTTTCCAAAACCGCAAATCCAGCCTAAAAAAGAACCGCAGATCAAGCGAATTCCTATTCAATAATCACTTCAATATCAGCACCTAGCGAATTTAAGCGCGCCGCCAATTCTTCGTATCCGCGATTAATCGAATATACATCGCGCAGAATCGATACACCTGGAGCGGCAAGCATTGCCAAAAGTATCACAACGGACGGACGAAGCGCCGGCGGAGCAACAACGTCAGCTGGCTTCCATTTTGTTGGACCAGTGATATAAACACGGTGTGGATCAACTAACTCAATTTGTGCGTTCAGCTTACTCAGCTCTGTAAAGTAAATTGCTCGGTTCTCGTAACTCCAGTCGTGAACCAACGTGCGTCCCTCAGCCACCGTCGCAATAAGCCCCAAAAACGGCAAATTGTCCATATTAATTCCCGGGAACGGCAAGGCGTGAAGTTTATCCTTTGCCGCCTGAAGTTTGGAGCGCTGCAATTTAATATCAACCAAACGAGTTTGCCCGTTATTGGCAAAATATTCCTTGCTGAGTTCAAATTTAAGACCCATTTCCGCCAATGTTGCCAGTTCAATCTCCAAGAATTCAATCGGCGCACGACGAACAGTAATTTCCGAATCCGTCACCACTGCTGCCGCGATAAAGCTCATTGCTTCAATTGGATCTTCGCTCGGATAATAGTCTAGATTTTTACTAATGCGTTTACGACCCGTAATTTTCAAAGTTGTCGTGCCAATTCCCTCAATTTTCACGCCCAACTTTTTCAAGAAGAAGCAGACGTCTTGAACCATGTAATTTGGGCTAGCGTTGCGAATGATGGTAGTATTTGGCGACAACGCCGCAGCCATAATTATATTTTCCGTCACCGTATCGCCGCGCTCCGTCAACAAAATCGTTCGATCGCCAGAATTGACATCAGTTTTTGCGTGATAATAATCAGTCTCCGCTGTGACATTCATTCCAAAATGCCTCAAACCACTAAGATGCGGCTCAACCGTGCGCTTACCTAAATTACAGCCGCCAGCAAACGGCAATTTGAAATCGTCATATTGATGTAGTAGCGGACCAAGGAACATAATTACCGTCCTAGTTCTCTTCGCTGCAGCAATATCCATATCTTCAAGTTTCAAGCGTGCTGGCGGCACAATTTCCAAATCACTGCCATCCAACCAACGAGTTTTAACGCCAATCGAGTTCAGAACCTCGATAATTCGGTTGACCTCTTCAATTCGCGCCACTTTCCTAAGCGTCGTCTTCCCCTTATTCAGCAAACTTGCACAGAGAAGGCCCACTGCAGCATTTTTACTAGTTTTAACTTGTATCTCACCAGACAATTTTTTGCCACCAGTTACCTTAAAATTCATTTTTCCAGAATGATTTACGGTCACGATATTGTTATTAAGCACTTCACTAATTCGAGCAATCATCTCAATACTAATATTCTGACCCCCGTTTTCAATGCGATTAATAGCACTTTGCGACGTACCAATTGCCTCAGCCAACTGAGTCTGAGTTAGTCCCTGTTTTTGACGATTTTCAGCGATTAGATTGCCAATTTTTTGGAGATACTTGTCTTTTATCATGCGTAAATTATATCACCAATGATATATATAAGCAATGATATAATAAGTATTAACGGAGGTTTAGTCATGAAAGACAAGCAAATTGAAGAACTTATAAAAGCAGAAAAAAAGCGCCAAACGGACGGACTGGAGCTAATTCCTAGCGAGAATTACGTTTCATCAGATGTACTTCAGGCACTTGGTAGCGTTTTCACTAATAAATATTCAGAAGGCTACCCTGGTCGACGTTATTACGGCGGACAGGAAAATACTGATCAAGTCGAGCAGCTGGCAATTGACCGCGCTAAAAAACTTTTCAAAGCAGATCACGCTAACGTCCAGCCGCATTCTGGAGCGCAGGCTAATGAGGCGGTTTATTACGCCTGGTGCGAACCCGGCGACACTATTCTGGCTATGGATTTGGCTCACGGCGGACATCTTACGCACGGCGCCCCGGTTACTCGTAGCGCCAGAGAATACAATTTCATTCGCTATGGTATAAAAAATATCGACACTGGCGAAATTGACTATGAAGAAATCCGTCAATTGGCCTTAAAGCACAAACCAAAGATCATTTTGGCGGGATTTTCGGCATATCCACGAGAGCTAGATTACGAAAAATTTGCTGAAATTGGCAATGAAGTAGGTGCTATGCTAATGGCGGATATGAGCCATATTGCGGGACTAATCGTTAGTGGCGTTGCCAAAAACCCGTTCGACTATGGCTTTCATGTAATTACCACAACAACTCATAAAACTCTACGTGGACCACGAGGCGGGTTGATTCTTAGTCGAGGAATAGTTGGCAATCCATTGAAAAAACCAGAGAAAACTCTTGAGAATTTACCTACACTGATTGATCGAGCAGTGTTCCCTGGCACACAAGGCGGACCACACATGCATACTATCGCCGCAAAAGCTGTAGCGTTTGGTGAAGCTTTGCAGCCAGAGTTCAAGGATTACGCTGAACAAATTGTTAAAAACGCGAAAAGACTGGCGGAAGAATTACAAAAGCGCGGCTTTAAGTTAGTAACCGGCGGTACCAGTAATCATTTAATTCTGGCAGATATTCACAGCAGCTTCGGCATTGATGGCAAGGAAGCGGAAATCGCCATGGATAAAATCGGTCTGACACTGAATGCTAATGCGATTCCAGATGACCCACTACCAAGATTCAGGCCAAGCGGCATTCGCCTAGGCACGCCAGCCGTCACGACGCGAGGCGCCAAAGAAGACGACATGAAAAAAATCGCAGAATGGATGAGGCGGTCAATAGATAATCGTGACAATGATGATGAGTTGGCTGAACTTCGTAAAGAAGTCGTAGAATTCTGCCATACTCTACGCGATATTTAATATAAACCCGCACATAAAAAACTCCGACATAACGCCGGAGTTTTTTTATTTACATACTTAGCCGATTAACAGCCAGTACCAATTTTTCGCTCTTCTACTTGACGACTTGAGAAATTGTAGTACTTAACGTGCGCACCCGTAGCATCACCCGTAGTCGGACATGGAACATACTCAATAGTATTAGCCTCTGCAGGAGCAGTAGGAGGAGTACCAAAAGTACCAACCTTAACTGTACTTGAGTCCAAGTAATACGGTTCGCTAGAATTAGCAGCGTTTGTTAAGTCCGTTAAGCCAGTTGGATACTTACTCTTAGCTGTGTTGTATAGCTCAGCTTTCTTAGCAACGGCGTCAGCAGCAGATTTAGCAGCAGATGTCTTTGCTTGGTTCTGCAAACCGTTGTATGCAACCAAAGAAACAACTGTCAAAATTGCAATGATCACGATAACGATCAAAAGCTCAACTAGTGTAAAACCTTGATTTTTTATATTCTTTGTAGTCACGATAATGTGCCCCCTAAATATATTATTTTAATTTGTAATTCGATAATACTACAACGTTTTTAAAAGCGCAAGCGTTTTTTTAATATATGTATCGATTCTGTGTTGGACGTAAGAATAAAGACTCTGTTGGACTAAATCTATTTTCATGTGTACCATCGCCGATCTGTCCATCTGTATTTAATCCCCAACAATATGCACGCTTATTTGTCATAATTGCGCAACCGCGGTTCGCTCCAGCAGCCAAAGTAACTACGTCTTCTGACGGAGGAAGACCATTTGTGCCAACATACACCGGTCGAGGAGTTCTCGAATATGGCAGAGAGCTCGAGCCCTTATTCGCACTCTCACCCAACTGGCCAAGCTCATTCGCCCCCCAACAATACACTTTATGCTTACCGCCAGAAAGCTCCACCAAAGCACACGAATGACCAAGCCCTACAGCAATACGCTTCGGCACTCCTGGCAGACCTGTCACTTCTTTAGGTACTGTGTAAGTTCTATAATAAGTTTCGTCGTAAGCACTAGCTCCGGATTGCCCATTACCAGCACCGCCCCAACAATACACTTTCCCTGAGGCAATTGCGCATACGTGAGTAGCTCGGGAAGACTGAGCAGTAGTAGTAGTCCCTAGATGTGTAGCCATATACGAATATCCGTCTTGAGATATATCAGTAACGTTGGATATTCCAGTAACGCGAACAGGCCGACCGTAGTTATAATGAGGAGAAAAAGCCGTACTTCCAGTCTGCCCGAATATAGCCTGTCCCCAACAATACGCAATCCCCGTATCCATAATGGCACACATAGTTTGCGACCGACTACCGCTGGTTGATAATTTAACTGCTTTATATCCAGGTTGTAGCCTCCAATACGGATCGCCTCCGGTAGCAACAGGTACTGGATCTGGAGATAAAGTTGGATGACGAGGTGCGTTATGACCTAATTCTCCCTCATAATTATTCCCCCAGCAATAAATTTTACCGTCAGCAATTGCACAAGACACGTCCCCGGTACCGCCAATCGCTGTGACATTTTTACCGACAATATCCCCGCCGACTTCAACTGGAACAGCAGAATACTTATGAGCTCCATACTGCCCATTACCCAGCTGTCCCTTTTCATTACTCCCCCAACAATACACTTTCCTTACACCGCTAAGTTCAGTTAAGACACAACTGTGGAATTGTGCTGCAAATATATCAATAATTTTCCCATATTTCATATCACCCACTTGTTGCACTTTCACTGGAACATTAGCCTCTTTATCCTTCGTGCCATCCCCCAACGTTCCCATTTCATTCGAATTTCCCCAGCACCAAACATTATTAGACATAATCGCACAAGTACGGAATGTACCACTAACAACACGTGCAGCATTAAGATCCGCCGGCCAAGTAACAGCCTTCTTAACAATAGCAGTATAAGTTTTTATAACACTTCCACCACTTATAAGCTCGATTCGACCAGTCGATGAAATCTGAGCAGTGGCGGCCGACAGAGCCACGCCAGACGACGCACCTTTGGTTGACGCTTCCAAATTACCGACTTCAAATGTAGTTCGCAATTTACTATTTTCAAAAACATATTTATTACCATAAAAAGCCGTAGCGCCCTTACAGTTAGTTTCCGGGCGCAATGGGCCAATCCCGCCAGCAACAGACCCCCATGATTGTTCAGTGTTGTTTGAATCCAAACAAGCGTTGGCATACGCCGTACCCGCCTCGCCAGCTTCTTGAGCCAACTTATAATAATATTCTTCTTGAGAATAAATATACGATTGAGTAACAATTCTCATAGAGCCCGCCAAGACAGCCATAATAAAAGTACTCATCAAGACAATTAGAACTAGAGAATAGCCATTTTTTTGTCGAATCATAGGTTATTTATCTTTCGTATCATTAATGTTTGCGAATCGGAAACTTGCCCACTCGGAGATTGAATTTTTAAGGTTACTTTTATACCATTTGCTGAATCTAAAACCCTTAATGACGTCGCAGGCGCAGTGTATTGATCAGCAACCAAAATATCTCCCTCATAATATTCCACCTTAAATTCCGAAACACCCGTCGCTAAAATTGAATCTTGATGAACTTTCATAGCACGACTCTTAAACTTATTAGCATCCACACTATTCATGCAGAAATAATTAGCAGGATCTCCTGTATACGGATTGCCGTAAGTGTCTATCAGATCATTATACACGGTACGACGATGCAACTGGCCATCTTTTACGAAATAAATTACTATCTTCTTATACTTTGGCTGCTGAGTTTTATTCGCCGCACAGTCAAACCTGGGAGTTCTTAAATAGACAATTTCTCGAGTGTCAGAGCCACGGCTCATAGTAGTAGCATATTGTAACAATATCAAAGTATTCCTATTATACGTCCATACTTGGCTCGCGCCAGAGAAACTCCTGTCTTTAGCAAACGTATCATATCCGTCGTAACCGCTCACCTTAAAACGCGAAGTTTGTCTCACGTCAGTTTCAATTGCATCCATAGAATTGTGAAGACTACGATTAATATCAACTCTTGCTTTACTTATGGACGCGCTTTGGTTTGCCGAAATTAACATCTGACTAAACACGCCGACAATCATAGCAATAATCACCATAACCATCGCCAGCTCGGCTATAGTAAACCCGCTTTCTCTAAAACGCTGCGTATGTCGCATGTGTAACCTTTCTTCCACTGCCGGCGCCAGAACTTGGCAATCCATACTCTACAACAGACTCTACTTTAATTGGCATACCAAAACTTGCCGTGCCACTTTTACATCCATATGGAGCCGAAACATACACTTCCTGTCTAACCATTCCCGGCAATCCATCAACTCTACCTATACTCTTCATAACCGAATATACGGAACCCGGGGTTCTAGTGCTCGGAGGAGGGTCTGTACACTTAAACCACGTAGGAGGAGAGTCGTTTGCATACTTACGCATATTGCTGTATGCCAAATAACTGGCCTTTGTGTGTTGTACTTCTAAGACAGATATATTGCTGACCTGGGTTTGCATCATTAAAATAACTATCGAAAAAATACCAATAATAACTAAAGTAACCGCTACTTCAACTATAGTAAAGCCATCACTATTATTTTTCATTAATCGCGCCATATACTATCCACCTTTTTTTCTATTCCCGTCAAACGCTCTCTATAAATAATGCTGTATTTAGTGCAAGTTGCCGCTACTACGTCAGATATAGGACCAGAAGCTGGCTTCGTACAATCTCCATCATCTATATTAGACGCCTCATATAATAGCTCACCATGATTTCCACCAGCCCAGTCGCTCCGATTACATTTAACCATTTCTTTTTTCAACGAATCATCACCTACAATAGACGTAAAATTTTTAATCAAGTCTCTGCACGATGGATACTCATGACCAATACGACTGACGCTATTGTACTTATAATATCGTTCCAACTTCAGCGATAACGTGGCAACATTGGCGCGCTGACGCTCATCTCTAGTTCGATTTAAAAACCTATCACCACCAACCAAAGTAATTCCAGCCAAAATAGACACAACTACAACAACTATCATCATCTCTATTATCGTATAGCCACCCGTCCCACGATTCATATCAATATTGTAGCGCAAATCTACAAAAAAGCATATGCTTATTGTCGGGAAAGTTCTAGCGGCTCTTGCTCAATTTTTATACCGAACTTGTCAAAGACAATTTGCACAATTTCCTCACGAATCGCCGCCAAGTCATCATATCCCGTTGCTGAATCATTCACAAGCACCAACGCGTTCTTTTCGTAAACTCGCATGCCGTGACTGCGATAACCCCTTAAGCCAGCCTTATCTATCAGCCAACCTGTCGGAATTTTATATCTTCCGTCGGACATTGCATAATTTGGAATATCGCTATATTCTTTTTGCAATTCTTCCAATTTCCACTTTTCAACTAGTGCATTTTTAAAGAAAGACCCCGCGCTTGGCAATTCACCTGGATCTGGTAATTTCTCCGAACGAATATTAAGAACTGCCACACGAATCACCGACAAATTAACTTCACGAATATCATTTTCATCAATATATCTCTGTAAAGAAGCATAATACGGCGGTTTCGGCTCTGTTTTATTTAAGCGCAAAGTAATATTCAGAATACAATATCGCCCCTTTTCCTTGTCACGAAAAATGCTATTTCGATAAGAAAAATCACATTCATCAGCCAGCATAGTGACAATTGAGTCGGTTTTTGAATCATAAGCCTCCAGACTAATCAGCGTGTCGGCAATTTCTTGACCGTACGCTCCAACATTCTGAACCGGCGCAGCTCCAGCCGTTCCAGGAATTCCCGACATAGCCTCAACTCCCTGAAGTCCAAGCCCAATAGCCTTCTCAACAACCTCGTCCCAGACTTCGCCCGCACCAATTTTCACATCAGTTGTTTCATCGGTTTCAGAGATAACCTCAAAACCTTTGATCTTATTCAACAGTACGATTCCTTCAAAAACCTCGTCATGCGTAATCACATTACTGCCACCGCCCAACACAAAAATCGGCAAATTTTCCTTTCGTTCATTACGATATAGCGACACAACATCACCAGCAGAATCCGCCGTCGCCATATAACGAGTCTCACCTCCCAATTTCATAGTTGTGTATTGTTTCAGTGATATATTAGTCATAACGTCCATGCATATAGTATATCATTTTACTCGGCCGTCATCTATGATATAATAACTTCATACGCACCCGTAGCTCAGCGGATTAGAGTACTTGGCTTCGAACCAAGGGGTCGCAAGTTCGAATCTTGCCGGGTGTACCAAAATAGCTCGTCATTAAGACGGGTTTTTATTTATAACGACACTATAGAGCAGTTTAGCTAGCTATTCAATGGCGGATTCTGAATTCCCGACGGCATTTGTGCAGATTGCGAACCTAAAATTTGGCGAATTTGATCAGCGGTGATAATTGTGGTCGAGCCGGGCGCAACAGTTCCCGCCAGCATTTGCTTGGCGACGGTATTCTCGACAGCGCGCTGGACGACGCGACGCATCGGACGAGCCCCTAATCTTGGATCATAGCCAGCCTCGACCAACAATTTCTTACCTTCTTCCTCGACCGCAACTTGAATTTTTTGCGGCGCCAAAGTCTTATTAACTCCCGCTAAAATCAAATCAACAACCTGCAGCAACTCCT
>CAUUDX010000003.1:0-34240 GCA_963544125.1 uncultured Candidatus Saccharibacteria bacterium
CAGCTTTCATGGTGCCAGATTTTATGTTTGCAGTGCTGGTTTCTGGTGCGCTTAGCGTGACGTTCATTCCAGTTTTTAATGAGCGCTGGGTCAAGGGCAATAAGCAGTCAGCTTGGCAAATTAGCTCAAGCATGATTAATTTCATGGCGTTAGTAACAATGGCAGCGTCGGTATTGATTATTATCTTTGCCGATCCATTGATGAAGTATTTAATCGCACCTGGTCTTAGTGAGTCTGGCCATGCTTTGGCGGTTAGTATGATGCAAGTGATCGCGGTTAATCCGTTTATTTTTGCGGTTGCGGCGGTGATTGCTAGTATTCAGCAAGCGGTCGGGCGATTTATGTTCTGTGCGCTGGCGCCAATGCTGTATAACGTCGGTATTATTATTGGTACAGTGTGGTTTACTGGCGGCGTCAATTTATTCGGCTGGCAGATTTTTGATGGCGGCATTATGGGCGTGGCATTGGGTGTGGTTTTGGGTTCGTTCCTGCAATTGATCGTCAGTGCGGTTGGCTTGGCTGGACTTGGGTTTGATTACAATTTCAAGATTTATTGGCGAAATAAGGGTTTTAGAAAAGTCCTATCTTTGCTGCCAGCACGTTCAGTTGATCAGGGTATGGATTATGTAGTTAGTTTGGTTGAGGTCAATTTAGCCTCACGTCTGGTCGATGGAACGGTTAGGGCGTACCAACAGGCTTTGACTCTTCATATGATGCCGATTAACCTTATTGGTGTGGCAATTTCTAACGCAGCCTTTCCACAATTAACTGAGCATTTGGGTGAAGGTCGAAACGACCTATTTCAAAAAGACCTGCGTTCCCTGCTGAGAATTATTTTTTGGATGGCACTTCCGGTGTCGGTGGTGATTTTCTTTACCAGGGGATATGTCGTGCATTTTATTCGCAATGGTGGCAATCAACTAATCGCGGGAATTCTGGGCTGTTTGGTTGTGGCAATTTTATTCCGAACTATTTATCACATGGCCGCGCGAGCATTTTACGCCCGCCAAGATACAAAAACTCCTCTGTATATTTCAATTTTCTCGATTACTTTGAATATTATTTTAGCAATTGTTCTGTCGATGGTTTTGAAAATGGGCGCGTATGGATTGGCTTGGGCTCAATCGACAGTGGCGGTTTTGGAGGTGGTTGTGCTTTTGGCAGTTATGAATCGTCAAATGCCAAAATTATTCGACATGACGTTTGTGCGGGCGATTTTTAAGATGATACTTGCTGGAATTGTTACGGGTGTAGTTTGTTATATTGGTGTGTTGATTTTGCCATTTCGTTACCATGATGACAGCTTCTTTAGTGCTTTTCCGAAATTCGTTATCATTTCATTGGTTAGTTTTGGGGCATATGCCGCGGTTTCAAAATGGCTAAAATTGCCAGAAATTGACCCGATCTTAGCACGATTGAAAAAAGTGTTATTTGGACGATTGGAGTTTAAGGGCTAATGGAAAATATTAGGAATTTTTGTATTATTGCTCATATCGACCATGGTAAGTCGACACTGGCTGATCGAATGATGGAAATGACTGGAACAGTAGAAAAGCGCGAGATGAAATCGCAGCTGCTGGATTCGATGGACTTGGAGCGGGAAAAAGGTATTACTATTAAACTGGCGCCGGTACGAATGCGGTATAAAAATATCGATCTAAATTTGATTGATACTCCGGGGCACGTCGATTTTAGCTATGAAGTCTCGCGTAGCTTGCAGGCTTGCGAGGGCGCGATATTGGTGGTCGATGCCAGCCAGGGAATTCAGGCACAAACATTGTCGAACGTTTATCTGGCGATGGAGCAGGATTTGACGATTATTCCGGTGTTAAATAAGGTTGATTTGCCGGCTGCTGATGTGCCGCGAGTATCTAAACAGGTGATCAATTTACTTGGCTGTGATGAAAGTGAGATTATTCATATCTCTGCTAAAACTGGTCAAAATGTCGATCAGGTTTTGGATGCAATTGTTGAGCAAATTCCATCACCAACTGGTTATCCAGATGATCCGACTCGGGCGTTGATTTTTGATAGCTATTATGACGATTATCGTGGTGTGATTTTATACGTGCGGGTGGTTGATGGGCGAATTAAAAAGGGCGAATCTATCCGAATGATGGCGACTGGCGCGAATGGCTTGGCGCTGGAAGTCGGACATCTTAACCCAGCTATGCAACCCGACCCTTCGCTTGAAACTGGCGAAATTGGCTATATTGTGACAAACCTGAAGACGACACGCGATGCGCGAGTTGGTGATACGGTGACACTGGGGAGATATTTTAATTAAGATGAGCGACTTGCCACCAATTAGATTTGCTAATGGAGTTTGCCTTGTTGCAAACGAAGTGACGGCTCCTTCTGGAGTGAAGAGAATAGTTTTTGGAGATGATCCAGAAAAACCCATGGCTCGTCTTGGCTATAGAGAAGTTGGCAGAAAGGCTTGTTTTGCGGGTATGCTATTTAAGAATGCTCCAGACGAATATAAGGCGGGTACGTCAATATTGTCATACTTTTTTGAAACAGTAATTCCTGAATTGGGACTTCACCCGGGAGAAACTTCAAAAATACATAAACCTGTTATTGCTTTACTTCTGGCTAGATATGGGTTGGAAGCCGACACAACTTCGGAATATTGGTCTCGTGCTGGACTATTGGTGCAACGAGTAGGAATATCAAGGAAACACCCCCAGCTACATTTCTGTGAAGGAAACGAAGAAGAATTCGAGGGCGAGCAATATCAAAGATTTTATGATATTGTGCCAAATAGAGAATTGCCGTTCTTATATCCTTTAGAATCTCCTTCAAAGCAGGTTGATGTACATACTTCGTATACTCCATAGTCACAAAACCCTGCCAATACAATAGCAATGAGCGTTTAATATAACTGTCTAGTTGTAAAGAATGGCATAATTGTCAGTGAATGTCTAAGGTAATTGAAAAATTGAACCTGAGCGATTCGGCGCTACAGTTAGAGTCAGAAAATTCGTCGGTTTTGGGCTATGGTGGGTAAAAATATAAAAGCCTTGATTGAACTATGACCTCAAAAGAAAATATCCTTAGTAAATGGCGCATGATATCGTCTCGTACATTGCTTGAACATCCGCGGCTCACTGTGGTAGAAGACACGGTAAAGTTGCCAAATGGTAAATTAATCCGCTACATCTATTACCCTTATCTTGGGCGTGGCGGTGTGATTGTAGTATGTCGCCGCGGTGATACCATCCTTGTACAGCAAGAATATTCTTATCCTGTGGATGAGGTATTATATCAGCTACCAGGTGGTAAAATTGAGGCGGGCGAGGACGCTCAGACAGCAGCGCAGCGAGAGCTGGCTGAAGAGTCTGGCATTGCTATGAATAATCTGCGAGAATGTGGATGGTTCTATCCTGATAACCGTCGTACTGACGCCAAACTCCACGTGGTCTACGGGGAATATGCTGGAGTAGATTGTCAGCATCAACCGGACGATACTGAGCAAATTATCTCGCAATGGTTGCCGATTACTGACGTGCAGAGTATGATTGACGCAGGCAAGATTACTAATTATGCTATGCTGGCGGCGTGGGCAATAGTGGATCGCCAGTTGTTTTCGCGAAAAAATAGAACTAGACGTTAGCAAAAAAGCATATCCTACAATTAGCAAAAGGCGAAACCGTATACCGGAAGACGATCTTTCTCTATAATAAAAATGGTATAATATCTATCGAGGATATGACCAAAAAAATTACCGTCCAGCCTCTGCCCGGCTATAAAGAAGTCAAGCCCTTCGTCTATGCGGGGTTTTTCCCGGTGTCCAACGAAGATTATAACGATCTGAAAGAGGCGATTGAAAAGTTGAGCCTGAGCGATTCGGCGCTGCAATTTGAGCCGGAAAATTCGCCAGTGCTGGGCTATGGTGTGCGAATTGGATTTTTGGGTCTGCTTCATATGGACATTATTCGCGAACGATTGGAGCGCGAGTATAATTTGGATCTCATCGTTACAAATCCGAGTACTGATTATCAAGTTAGTTTGACGAATGGTGAAGAGTTGGATATTAAATCTGCCAGTGAATTACCCGACCCAGCGCAGATAAAAGAGATTCGCGAGCCATGGATTAATGGTGAAATTGTTGTGCCGCAAGATTATATCGGTGCGGTGATTCAGTTGATTGTGAGTAAGCGTGGTCGCCAGAAAAACCTGAGTTACATTGACGAGCGAGCGCTGATTTCGTTTGAGGCGCCGCTTGCTAATTTATTGACAGATTTTTATGATCAATTGAAATCGATTACCAGCGGCTACGGTTCGTTTAATTACGAGTTGGCGGATTATCAAGTGGAAGATTTGGTGCGAGTTGATTTTTATGTGGCGGGCGAAATGGTTGATTCGTTGAGCGTAATGTGTCATCGGTCGGAATCGCAGCATTTGGGGCGTGAGATTGTTAAGAAATTGAAGGAAGTCGTGCCACGTCAGAGTTTTGAGGTTTCATTACAAGCGGCAATCGGCGGTAAATTTATTGCCAGGGAAAACATCGGCGCTTACCGAAAAGATGTTACGGGCTATCTTTACGGTGGCGATGTCAGTCGTAAAAAGAAGCTTCTCGCCAAGCAAGCACGCGGTAAAAAACGAATGAAGCGCTTTGGTAAAGTTGACATACCGAGTGAAGCGTTTATGGTGATGTTAAAGAGGGATTGATTGTGAAAAAGCCTATTGTTTATATTGACATGGATGGTGTTTTGGCAGATTTCAAATCTGCTTTAACAAAAATATCGCCTGAGTTGATTGATGAGTTTGCTGGTCAGCACGATAATATTCCAGGAATTTTTTCTTTGATGGATCCAATGCCTGGAGCTATCGAGGCGGTTTACGCCCTGAAAGACAAATACGATTTATATATCTTATCTTCTTATCCGTGGGAAAATCCGACAGCTTTGGGCGATAAGTTGGCGTGGGTGAAAAAATATTTTGGTGGTGAAGGTTCGGATAATGTTTTCTTCCGTAAGGTCATTTTTTCGTCAGCAAAGAATTTGAGTCGAGGCGATATTTTGATTGACGATCGGACAGCGAACGGTGCGGGCGAGTTTCCTGGTCGGCTTATTCGTTTTGGAAGTTCTGAATTTCCCAATTGGCAATCTGTACTTGATGAGTTATTATAGGTAAATATTATGCCAAGTATTGAAGATCTTATTACAAATTATCAGCCAACTGAATCGACAATTGAGTTGGTTAAAAGTACGAAAATTGCGTTACTTGCGGGAATTTCTGGTGCGGGCAAAGACACGATAAAAAAACAATTACTGAAGTCGCCAGAGTTTCGCGATATTGTTTCTCACACTACGCGTGTGCCACGCACAAATAACGGATGCGCCGAACAGGATGGAATTGACTATCATTTTATTGATTCGCAAACTGCCGAAAGTATGTTGCAAAATAGTGAATTTATCGAGGCAAAATTTGTTCACGGTACGGTTTATGGGACGTCAGTGGCTGAGCTAAAATTGGCGCATGACCAAAATCGTGTGGCAATTACCGATATTGACGTTCAGGGCGTGGAGGAATATGAGCGACTGGCGCCAGATAGTATTGCGATTTTTATTGTGCCGCCAAATAGTCAAACTTGGATTGAGCGATTGAAAAAACGTTATGCAACCGAAGAAGATTTTCAAGCAGAGTGGCCAAAGCGCCATGCCTCAGCGATAAAAGAGTTGGCTTACGCGCTTGAAGTTCCGTATTATCACGTGATTATCAATGACGATTTGGAGCGAGCAATTCGAGTGACTGAGGAAATTATTTTGCGCGGCGACGTCTTTAAGCGTCAAGATGACGAGGCGCGTTTGGTAGCTCGAAATCTCCTCAATGATATAATTAATCTATGAGTTCAGTAAAAACTCCGAAAAAAATAGCAGCCAGACAAGATCGCTCCTCGAAGACCTTGACTACATTGTTAGACCAATCCTTTTTTATCTTTGCAGGCTTGGCGTCGTTTTGGTTGGCGTGGTTAGTGCTTAGGGAAGGCTGGGTGACGGGTGGCTGGTGGCTGGTTGGCTTGTTCTTTGTTGTGTGGATAATTGTGGCGTATTTGGCGCTGCCTAGGCTTCATCGAATTTTGAGCAATATGTACGTACCGAACTATTTTATTGGCAGGACCCGAACGGCGGACGGAGTATTAAGTGACCCCGTCAATTTGAGTGTGCGTGGCTCGGAAGAAAAGCTCCATAAAGCAATGACTGAGGCCGGTTGGGTTTTGGCGGATGATATAACTCCGAGGTCAGCTTGGAAAATGGTGCTTACAGTGCTGAGTGGTCGTAGTTATCCAAATGCGCCAGTGTCGCCAGCATTTTTGTTTGGCAGACGGCAGGACTTTGCTTATCAGCAGGAAGTTAACGGCAACCCAAGGCGCCGTCATCATGTTAGGTTTTGGCGATGTCCAAATGGTTGGCTTCTCCCTGGTGGTCATCGAGTTGATTGGTTGGCGGCTGGTACATACGATAAGAGTGTTGGCTTTTCTTTGTTTACTTTCCAGTTTACGCACAAAATTGACGAGAATATCGACATTGAACGGGATTATATTATTGAGTCGGTTAAAAGTAACAATAAAAATGTTAGAGTGACGATATTGAAGGATTTTTCAACAGGTTATCATTCGCGCAATGGTTTTGGGGATTCCATTCGCACTGATGGCGATTTGCCGATTTTGGAAGTCGGTCGAATAAAGGTTGATAATGCTGCAACGGCTTCAACACGGCTTGGAGTGATTATGGATGGTACGGTTTATGATCGTCATCCTCGCAACCACGAAACGCTACTGGAAGAGCTTTGGAGTCGTCGACCACCGCAGGTTTTAATTGGTGGTGGGTTGATGATTCTGGCATCGTTATTCACAATTGGGCAAATGCTGGTGGACTTTTCTAGCTGGCCGACTACTTTAACACAGATTGCCAATATGGATAGAATTGATGTAAATGTTGCAAACACTATGCTGTCGATGATGGCTGGATTTAATGTTCTGTTGGTCGTGGCGGAAATCGTGCTGGTTGGGCTGCTACTTCGAGGAAGTAGCCGAGCACGAATTTCACTACTTTCTGTAGCGACATTAGCCATTGTTACCGAATCTTTATCCGTGACAATTGGGCGGATTAACGCGTCGATTATGCTGCTTTTGACTTCAATTGGCGTGCACATTATGATTATGATGCTGTTTTCGTCAGACGCAGCGCGCTACTTTACGGAAAGACGATAAGTCTTGGCACTCTGCTTGTGTGAGTGCTAGATTTGCGATATAATCAGACTATGACCGAACGTCAACAAGCAATTCTTGTAGCTATTATTGAGCAATACGCTGAAATTGCGGCGCCAGTTGGTAGTGTAACACTAGCCAAGTTATTTGGCGTGAGTAGCGCCACGATTCGCAGTGAGATGGCAAAACTTGAGGAGATGGGCTTTATTGAGGCGCCTCACACCAGTGCGGGGCGGATTCCGACAGATAAGGGATATCGTTTTTATGTCAATGGAATCACGGCGGCTCAGATGACGGAATTGCCAAGTAGTATTGATAGTAGTACTAGAGTGATTGAAGCTAATGTTAACTCGCACGTCGACGCTTCAGACAAGGCAATTCGTAGTGCAGTTGATGGACTGGTTGAGATGACTGGTAATTTTGGTTTTGCGTCATTTGGTTCGAATTTATACATGAATGGTATGACTCAGCTGTTCAGTCAGCCAGAGTTTGGTGATGGCGATCACGTTCAGGCGGTTGCTAAATTGATTGACAATATCGAGCCGTGGCTACGTGAAGCGGCGCCGGACGAACCGCTAAATGTGTTTATTGGTAGCGAAAACCCAATCGGTAAAAGCAGTGGTGCTACGTTGATTATAAGTAAATTTAAGTCATCGTCTGGTGGTGATAATTACATCGGTGTGATTGGTCCAAAGCGACAAAATTATCGTCGAACGATGGAGCTGGTGCGTCGCACGGGCGCGATGCTGGAAGAGGTCTTGTAGCGATTGGGCGTTTTGCTAATTAAAAGGAGGAAAAAATGACGAAGAATAAAAAAGCTGAAGATTTAGAGAAAGAAATTGCTGAATTGACGTCGGATCTGCAACGAACTCGAGCGGATTTTGAGAATTATCGTAAGCGTGTGGAGACGGAGAAGGAATCTGCGCATCAAATGGGGCAAACTAAGTCTGTGATGAAGTTGTTGCCAGTTATTGATACGATTGAGAGAGCTGTTGCCAACGTCCCAGAGGAACTACAAGATAATGCGTGGGTTAAGGGTGTGGCTGGACTGGGAAAACAGCTCGATAAACAATTGAAAGAAATCGGCTTGGAGAAAATTGATGCCAAACCTGGAACTTTATTTAATCCTGAATTTCATCAGGCTGTTCAGTTTGACGAATCGGCAGATGGCGATCAGGAGGTTGTTGCTGAGGAGCTTCGTGCTGGCTATACTTTGAATGGTTCAGTCATTCGCGACGCAATGGTAAAAGTTACTCGTCAATAATAGACGTTTATAGTGAAATAAGTGCGCTACTTATTTTTGGAGTGGCGCTTTTTATTTACTAATAGAATAATTGCAATAACGATCAGAGATATGCCAATTGCAAGACCTATAAATAAAGATTCTCCGGTGTTTTCGAGAAGATTACCAGATTGCGTAACAGTCTGATATGAAGTACTACTTCCTTGATGGCTTTCTTGGTGACCAGTAGTAGTGCATGGCTGGCCGTTAGTATAACTACCTGCGCCGTAGCTACTACAGTTATAAGTGGCAGAAAAATTGTGAAATATAATTCGATTATTCATCATGACTCTATTGATTTTATAAGCATTACTACTATAATAGAGGAGTAATACTATAAAAACAAGGGGGATGTGTTATGCCACAGATTGGCGTTCCGGAGCTGGTTGTAATACTAGTTATTTTACTTATATTGTTTGGTGCAAAAAGATTGCCTGAGTTGGCGCGAAGTATCGGTTCATCAGCAAGAGAACTAAAGACGGCGTTCAAGGAGGATGATGAAAAGAGTAGTGCATCGCAATCTGGCGAAGCGAAAGACAAGTAATTCGTCACAAGTTTCTGGTTCATCGCCAGTATTTATGGATCACATCCGAGAGTTGCAGTGGCGACTTGCTATTGTTGCACTTGCTTTTTTGGTAACTGGTGCGGCGGTGTATCCATTTTTCGATAAAATTGTAGCGTTATTGCTTAAGCCGCTTGGAAATAATCTATCTTTGGTGTATTTAACACCAGGGGGTGCTTTTAATTTCGCTGTACAAGTGTGTATCTATGCTGCAATGATCGGGGCGCTACCTGTTGCGCTGTATCATATATATCGCTTTGTTATGCCTGCGGTCGAGAAAACAACGTTACGAGGAGTGCTTGGATATTCCCTAAGTTCTTTATTGTTGGCAGCTGTTGGTGTTGCTTTTTCATACTTTCTAGCGTTGCCTGCAGCTATTCAATTCTTGACTAGTTTTGACTTGAAAAACATCAGTCCTATGTTGACGGTTGAGTCGTACCTTTCGTTTGTGATGACATACTTGCTTGCCGGGGCATTATTATTTCAATTACCGCTATTTATGACAATCATAAATCGTATAAAGCCAATGACTCCGCGGATGTTAATGTCTGGCCAACGACATGTTATCCTTTGGTCTGTAGTGTTTGCTGCGGTTATCTCTCCAACTCCAGATGCTGTAAATCAATTGCTATTAGCGGTTCCGATAATTGTGATGTATCAAGTGGGAATAGTAATTATCTTATTGAAAAACCGTAAGCGAGCGGATAAAAAATCGAAAGACGGTTCGTTGACTCGTTCGGTTGTCGTAGATAATGAGTTGGCAAATCATACTGCAAAAGAGATCGAACCTTGTCCTATGGAGGCGAAGAAAGAGTCTGTTCGTTCCGAGCTAGAGACTCCAATCTTAGTGAAAAAACCAGCATCAAATCGCACATTAGTTAGCCGTCGCTCGCTTGATGGATTTGTGGCGATGAAGGCAGAAAAACCATCTCCAGTAGTAAATAAGAAGGTTATTCCGAAGAAAACAGTCTCAAAACCTGTACCGATAAGAAGATCTTTGTCTCGATCTGTAGACGGATTTTCTATACCATCTCGGTCTGTTTCGGTATCCGTTCCTTCTAGATCTGTAAAGCTTGTATAGAATATATTTGCATACTTAAATATGTGGTGATATAATTTACCACAACAATAGAAAAAACAAAAAAAGAGGAAACTATGAACACACCAATTCAAGTTAACGAATTATTAGATAAACCGATGGATCGTCGGGAATTTCTAAAAAATGTTGGAATTGCAGGACTGTTTGTTATGGGCGGCGGAACGATTGTGCGATCGATAGTTGATTTTATGTATCAGCAAAAGCAGCCTCGTCAGGTTGCTATTGCTAAAACTTCTGCGTATGGTGCAAGTCGTTATGGCGGCATGTAATTTGGTAATACTTTGCAATTTTTACGGTAATTGTATATTATAAGATAAAAGCTAAAGGTTAGTTTGCATACGGGGAGGATAAGATGGCAAGGTTACCGCAGCCTGGTGGCGACGATGGAAATTGGGGCATAATATTAAATGAATATTTGCGACAAATTCACACAGAATCTGGAGATTTGAAGCCGTCCACTGTTGGAAAAGATGCTATTCAAAATGCGGCAATCACTGAAGATAAATTAGCGTCACCGCTTGTTGCAAAAATTAATGCAATTCCTGCTGGAGGAGGTGGCGGCGGAACCGCGCAATGGACTCCTCAGATGCAAGCTCAGGCCCAGGGGTATTGGATAGAATACGGATCTACTCCTCCGACAGAAACGACTAAGTATGGCGTGCCGGTTATTTGGGCTCGAGATTCAGGTATGTCTCAGCCTATACCGGTTAGTGCCAGTCCACCGTCTTTTCCATAGCCGACAATACAGTTACTGTCCCTAGTATGGTCGGCCTTCGTTATAAAATGGGGCAAGATATTATAAGTGGCCAGGTTTCAGTGCCTGGCAGTGGTGAGCGCACGGTAACAATTACAGCTGAAGCGTTGCCGGGATATTTATCAATTGGCGATGCAACCTGGACGAGAGTGTATGGTAAGCCAACAAATCTTCAGTTGCTTTCGGCTGATGATTTTCGCGGTACAGCTGGTGAGTCTTTAGTTCCGGCAAGTGCGCCTACTGTACATAACGTGCGTTATGGTCGTGAGTTTCCTATCGTTGGCGCTCGTCGAATACGTTGGTGTGCGCCGCCGATAGGATATACGGCCGTCTCAGTCTTAGCAGGCAATAATGAGATTCACAGCAGCTCCAACTCTAATTTGCTTCAAATAATTGAGCCACTAACAGACGACGTTGAAATAGATATCGACGTTAAAGAGTGGCCAACTTCTCGTGGATCAGGATTCGCGTTGAATATGACGACTACCAGTAGTGGTGGCGGTGGTCCAGAAATTCAATTTTTTATAGATGGAACTCAAATACATGTTCGTCCTATACCAGGCGGAATTTTTAGAAGAGATGCATCTGCTATTGGTGTTTGGAAGATTCGTCGTAAGGGCCGTATAATTAGCGTAACATCACCTAATGGAACTTCTGTGTCATATGATGGCACCCGCGACACGACTACTTGGGGTGATAGGATTAAGTTCCTTACATGGCCATCACCCGGGGGTGTTCTACGTATAGGCGGCATTAAGGTGTTAGGGGTTATATAAGATGACAATGCGAGTTTGGCAGTCAACTCCTGGTCGCTGGTTAGCGACTGAGCCATGTATATTCCGAAATGGCGAATGGGTAACCGTAGACGCTGATAAATTTCCTGGAGCTGTTTTAGAGTCAATGTATGCGCCAAATTATATAGGCAAAGGAACAATTTGGCAGCGAGACGTCAGTAATATGCCGTTAGCTCCTAATTCAGACGCGATGGCAAAATGGATGGACGATAATTCTCCAACTCCATGGGGCGCTGGTGCGTTTGGTGCAAAGACTGGTATAAATACTAGTGCGCAAGGTACTAGACCAATTGCAACCTATTTGGTTGATTCGTCTCATCCTCGTTGTGAATATCAATATATGGATAAATGTCGCGGTTACGGAATTACCGCAGATGAAATATCGCATTATTTATTAGGTAAAATTCCTTGGCCACATTTTGCAAAACCTGCTCAGAATGGTGACCTTGGTATGGCTATTTATGATATAGCTACAGGTATCATGCGTGAGTACTTTTTTGTGGAGCCCGCAAAGGACGGCACGCCAAAGCATTGGACGGCTGCAACTGGAGGATTTTCTCTGGCAAAACCTGGTTTTGTTGATTTAGCAAAAACAAATTATGCTACACAATGTCAGGGTGGTGGATCGGCTGTGGTGTGTATGCATAATTCGCTTGGTTTTATTGGTATATCAGAAATACGACGTGGATATATAGATCATGCTTTGGCATTTACTACAGCGAATTTTGCTCGTGGATTAGAACCTTCGTGGCCAGCGCAATTGTCGGATGGTAAAGCTCCGGAAGACCAAGCTCCTTTTTCGCCAAGGCACGGGCAGTGGGCAAGGTTATCTGCTGATGTTGATCCTGATTATGATCCTAATACATCTCAGCCGTACAACCCGATGACGCGCCTATTAATTAAGGCTGCTAAGAAATATGGTCTTGTTGCTACGGATACGAATGCCTGGTGTCATGCGTTCAATGCGGAGTGCGGCTATCAAGAAAAGGCAGTTTTCGGTACTGATCCGTGGGAGAGTGGCGAACTGTTTAAAGTACTTGATCCAAAAGGAGAATATGGCCTTAGGACATTTGACGTATCAGACTTTCCGTGGCGAAAAACTGAATGGGCGGAAGTTGACTGGGGAAGGCCTGAAATAGATTTTTGGACAAGACCAGGAACTTATTGGCCGTATCGTCGTTCGGATAATTAAATTGTATAAAATTGATCGTTAGCACTCTTGACATGAGAGTGCTAATTATTTATACTGAGATAGTTGGCACTCCCCACGAAAGAGTGCTAGAATGAATATAAGATATAGACCAGATGTGATCATAACAGAAAGGGGAATCATATGGGTAAAATTATTGGTATTGACCTTGGTACAACCAACAGTGCATTTGCATATATGCTAGCTGGAAAACCAGAGGTGATTTCTAATGCCGAAGGTAATCGCACTACGCCATCTGTAGTTGCGGTCAATAAAAAGGGTGAACGACTTGTTGGTCAAGTTGCTCAGCGTCAGCGCGTAACAAATCCAAAAAACACGATTTACGGTGTTAAGCGTTTGATTGGCCGTAAGTTTGATGACAAGGAAGTGCAAAAGGACTTGGATATCATGCCGTACAAGATTGTTAAAAAAGGTACTGGCGTGGCAGTTGAGATGGGCGACAAGGAATATACACCGGAAGAGGTCTCAGCGATGATTCTTAGCAAAATCAAGGCTGACGCCGAGGCTTTCTTGGGCGAAAAAGTGACGGAAGCGGTGATTACGGTGCCAGCTTACTTTGACGATTCACAACGTCAAGCAACTAAAGACGCTGGTAAAATTGCTGGATTGGAAGTTAAGCGTATTATCAACGAACCAACAGCTGCGGCTTTGGCGTACGGTTTGGAAAAAGGCAAGAATGACGAAACTATCGTAGTATTCGACCTTGGTGGTGGTACGTTTGACGTGTCGGTGCTGGAATTGGGTGACGGCGTGTTTGAGGTTAAAGCAACCAATGGCGATACGCACCTTGGTGGCGAGGATTTCGACAACGCTATCGTTAACTACTTCTTGGATGACTTTAAATCAAAGGAAGGAATTGATCTTCGTAAAGATAATGCAGCAATGCAACGCCTGAAGGATGAGGCTGAAAAGGCGAAGAAAGAATTGTCAACAGTTACGGAATATGAAGTCAATATTCCATTTATTACTGCCGATGCTGACGGTCCAAAGCACTTTGAGATGAGTTTGAGTCGTGCTAAGTTGGAAGATTTGGTCAAGGATCTATTAGACCGCTTGGATGGTCCAGTAGAAAAGGCTTTGAAGGATGCTAAACTTTCTAAGTCCGACATTAACAATGTAGTTATGGTTGGTGGAATGACTCGTATGCCAGCTGTGGTTGAGCGCGTGAAGAATTTCTTTGGCAAAGATCCAATGCAAGGTGTAAATCCAGATGAGGTTGTGGCTGTTGGTGCCGCAATTCAAGGTGGTGTCTTGGCTGGCGATGTTAAGGATGTGTTGCTTCTGGATGTGACTCCGCTTTCTCTTGGTATTGAGACGATGGGCGGCGTGTCGACGAAGTTGATTGATCGAAATACTACAATTCCAACAAGCAAGAGCGAGGTTTTTTCGACAGCTGCGGATAACCAGCCTCAAGTGGAAATTCACGTTCTTCAGGGTGAGCGCGAGTTTGCTAATGACAATAAGAGTTTGGGTCGTTTTGTGCTTGACGGTATTGCGCCAGCGCCACGCGGCGTACCTCAAATTGAAGTGACCTTTAATATTGACGCCAACGGTATTCTTAACGTTACAGCCAAAGACAAGGGAACGGGTAAAGAGCAATCAATCACCATTCAAAACTCTGGCAATATGAGCAAGGAAGACATTGAGAAGGCGCAAAAAGAAGCCGAACTTCATGCGGACGAAGACAAGAAAAAGCGCGAAACTGTCGATACGAAGAACCAGCTTGAAAACGCTATTTATCAGGCAAAGAAGATGCCAGATGAATTCAAAGATAAGATTTCTGACGACGACAAGCAAGCGATTGAAAAGGCTGTCGAAGAGGCTGAAAAGCACAAAGATTCTGAAGATAAGGACGAATTGGACGCTGCAATTAAAGCCTTGAACGACGCAATTATGCCAATCGGCGCTAAGATGTATCAACAATCAACTGACGATAAAAAAGCTGACGAAGCTGGCGACAAAAAGTCTGATAAAGACGAGCCGGTCGAAGGCGAAATTGTTGACGAAAAATAAACTTAACGTATTTACAAAGAAGGCTGCTCGATAAAAAGAGCGGCCTTTTTTGGACTTAGCACTCTTGCACTGAGAGTGCTAAACGCGTATAATATATAAGGTATGAGCAAGCGTGATTATTATGAAATATTGGGCGTTCCAAAGACCGCTTCTGAAGATGAGATAAAAAAGGCTTTTCGTAAATTAGCAATTAAATACCATCCCGATAAACAGGGTGGCGACGAGGCTAAGTTTAAGGAAATCAATGAGGCTTATGAGGTTCTGAAAGACAAGCAGAAGCGACAGCGTTATGATCAATTTGGTCACGCTGGCGTTGGTGGCGCAACTGGCGGCGGTTTTTCTGGCAATCCGTTTGAAGGGTTTGGTGGATTTGGCGGTCAAAACGTTCACTTTGATTTTGGCGACGGTGGACTAGGTGATATTTTTAGCCAATTCTTCGGTGGTGCAACTGGCGGTACTGGAAATGGTCGTTCGCGTGGGCGTGATGTTGAAACTAGCGTAACACTAAGTTTTGAAGACGCGGTATTTGGTGTAGAAAAGAAAATTAGTTTAATGTTGGATGTTGAATGTGAGCATTGCCATGGCGACGGTGCCGAGCCTGGATTTGGAATGAAAACGTGCCCAACTTGTAAGGGCGCGGGTCAGCAAACTCGAACGATGAACTCGCTGTTTGGACAAATTCAGCAGGCGGTTGTTTGTGAAACTTGTCACGGTAAGGGAAAAGTTCCTGAAAAAGAATGTTCAGTTTGTCGAGGAAAAGGTACGACTCGCCAAAATCAGGATATCACTATTAAAATTCCGGCAGGGATTGATGATGGCGCAACAATTCGTCTGCGCGATCGTGGCGAAGCTGTTGCTGGCGGAAGTCGGGGTGATTTATATGTTCACATTCATGTTAAGGCGCATAAAAAATTTACTCGCGAGGGTAATATTATTCTTAGCGAAGAACATATTTCTATGGTTGATGCGGCGCTGGGAACGGAGATTGATGTGGAAACTGTGGACGGCGTAATAACGATGAAAATCCCAGCGGGCACTCAGAGCGGTACGGACTTCAAGTTGTCAGGTCATGGCGTGCCGCACTTACATAGTGAATCTCGTGGTCCGCATATTGTGGGTGTTATTGTTGATACGCCAACCAAATTGACCAAAAAGCAGAAGGAGCTTTTGGAACAATTTAAGGGTGCGAAAAAACGAGGGTTATTCTCTTAGACAACCGCAGATTAGACATTGATATATATCATAAAATATGCCATAATATTGACGTATGAAAGAGAAAACCGTTATTGGCTCAACTGAGTTTGTAGATTTTGGCAAACGAGCACAAAAAGTTCCAGCCAAAATTGATACGGGGGCCGATTCCAGTGCGGTTTGGGCGAGTAATATTCGCATTGATAAAGATGGAGTGTTGAAATTTTCTCTGTTCGGTGAAGGTTCGCCGTATTATAACGGTAAAATATTTAAGAGAACTGATTATTCTGTGGCTAGCGTACGCTCTGCAATGGGTCAAAATCAGATTCGTTATCGAACGCACTTTTGGGTAAAGCTTGGTGGGCGAAAAATTAAAATGTTGATGAATTTGTCTGATCGATCAAAAAATGATTTCCCGGTTCTAATTGGAAGACGGTCAATTTCTGGAAAATTCCTAGTGGATGTCTCAAGGAAAAATGTTCGCAGGAAAAAACCGTCCGTAACTGCTAATCTTAATGAAGAAGTAAAAAGAGATCCATATAAATTCTATAAAAAATATCATCAGAAAGGTGAAGAAAAATAATGCGAATTGCAATCTTATCCAACGGTAACATTAATTATTCGACGCTTCGCCTGAAAGAAGAGGCTGAAAAGCGTGGTCATCAAGTTAAAGTTATTAAGTATAAAAACTGCTATGTTTCAATTGACGAAAAGCATCCGACGGTTATATATAAGGGTAAGGAGATTGGTGAATTTGACGTGGTGATTCCGCGAATCGCAAGCCATATGACAAAGTATGGAACAGCGGTTTTGCGTCAATTGGAGATGATGCATCCTAAGGCGTTTTTTATGAATCGCTCGATTGCAATTACTAGGGCGCGGGATAAATTGCGCTCAACGCAGCTATTAGTTAAAGCGGGAGTGTCGATTCCGAAGACGGTCTTTTCTCGAAACGCGACTGATATTGATTCACTTATTGAAGAGATTGGCGGTATGCCGGCGATTATTAAGTTGGCGCGTGGTACGCACGGAAATGGTGTGGTTTTGGCGGAAACTAAAAAGGCTGCCAAGTCGGTTCTGCAGGCGTTCTATTTGACCAACTCGGACGGCACGAACGTGCTACTTCAGGAGTTTATTAGAGAGTCGGCCGGCGTTGATATTCGTGCGTTTGTGGTTGGTAGCCAAGTGGTGGCTAGTATGAAGCGTCAGAGTTTGGACGATGATTTTCGCAGTAATTTACACAAGGGCGGCGAAGGAACTAGTATAAAATTGACAGATTCTGAACGTAAAATGTGTGTGAAAGCCGCTAAGGCAATGGGATTAACAGTTGCCGGAGTCGACTTCATGAGGTCAAGTCGTGGCGCTTTGGTGCTGGAAGTTAATGCTAGCCCAGGATTTGGAATTGAGAAGATTACTCGCCGAAATGTGGCTGGAAAGATAATCGAATACATCGATCGAAACGCCAAGCGTGGCAATAAAAAAGATAAAATCGGCGCTTAAGCATAAACTTGTTATAATAGGTTTATGGACGAGCCTCGTCACTCGACAGTAACTCAAACTGTCATCAAATGGATATTCATCTGCGGTATGCTAATGGTTATTGGTGGGGCAATTTTTTATGCTTTTCGAACAGTTTCGCCGAAAACGGAAATAATCTATCTTAACAAGACGATGCTTCGGGCGGAAATTGCTAATGACGAAGAATCGCAACGGAAAGGTCTGTCTGGAAGGTTGGGAATTGATGAAAATTATGCCATGCTATTCGTATTTGACCATAACGATCGTCATAAAATGTGGATGAAAGATATGAAGTTTTCGGTTGATATAATTTGGATTAATGATAAAAAGCGTGTCGTCTATATAAAGCATAATGTCAAGCCAGACGCTGAGCCGCATGAAAAATATACACCGCCCGTTCCGGCAAAGTACGTACTGGAGGTGAAGGCGGGTGTTGCTAAGCGGGCGAGCGCCACAGTTGGGTCACAGGTAAAATTTGATTTGGAGGAGGATAAATGAGTGTGATAATTCTATTTGGAGCAATTTTAGTAACGGTTTTTGTGGTTGCATTTGTTTCATCTCGAAGATTCGGTCCATTGGCGTTGTCGTTGGCGACGGGATTTTTACTATCAGAATGGTGGAGCAACTGGCTGGCGGGAGTGTTGGACGGCTTGAAATTGGAAACTGGTTTATTACCAAATGGTGTAATTTCGGGATTAGTCTTAACGTTGGTTCCGTTAATTATGCTTCTTTTAAGCGGACCTAGATATCAGAAAAAACATGAGAGAATTGTCTCGGCGGCGGGAATTGCGTTTTTGACAGCAGCGCTATTGGTGGTTCCTCTAGGAAAATATATATCATTAGACGGACAGACGCTGGAGGTATATAAGATTTTCGCGAATAATTGGCGGTATGTGGCTACGTTTGGTCTGGTGTGCGGTCTAATTGACATTTTTTCACTACATACTGGCGGACATAAACTTGCTAAGCATTGACCTTTGTGTTGGGTTGTGCTAGGATGAAGAAAGCGGATATTCCGAATGGGTCCATAGCTCAGCTGGTTAGAGCACCTGCCTTTTAAGCAGGGTGTCCCGGGTTCAAGCCCCGGTGGACCCTCCAAATTTGAAATCGACTCCCTTGGCGGAGTCTTTTTTATGGCTTCAGATCCAGATATACTTTAAGTATGAATAGTTGGCTATTTAAGAAGTTGCATATTTCTTGGATGATGGCGACGTGGTGCCTCGGTTTGACAATTGGCGTAATTTCTATTCATTACATACCGCGGTCGTTTGCGGCGAACTCATTATTTTTATTGGTCGGGCTGGCTATTTTTGTAATCGTGGCAATTTGGCGCTGGCGATTTTTCGTGATTTTAGCAATTATTTCTGGTGCTTCGATTGGTCTTTGGCGCGGTGAAATCGGCAGAAAAGGTGTGGAGGTTTATGATTCGTTAATCGGAAAAGTCGTAATTATTCAAGGTCAAGTCTTGGAGGATCCTGATCTCGATAAAAATAGTCAAACGGTTCTTAGATTGGGCAATTTGCGGATGAATAATGAAAAATTGCCAGGACAAATTTGGGTGACGACACCAGATAAAAACTCAATTAAGCGTAGTGATATTGTGAAGGTTAAGGGCAAAATGACGGCGGGATTTGGGGCTTTTTCAGCAGGCGTATATCGGGCGAAAATTATTAGCGCCGAAAGACCCGTTCCGGGTGACGTGGCGGTTGGAGTTCGTGATTGGTTTGCCGGGCGAGTTCGCGAGCATGTTCCGGAATCAGAGTCCGCGTTGGGTTTGGGATTTTTATTAGGGTTGCGACGCGCCATGCCGTCGGAATTAAGTGATAATTTGAAAATCGCTGGACTAACGCACATTGTGGTGGCGAGCGGCTATAATTTGACAATTTTGGTTCGATTGGCGCGACGATTATTCGCCAAGCGGTCAAAATATTTAGCAATGCTCAGCGCGGCTGTCATGATAATTGGTTTTATGGCGGTGACTGGATTAAGTCCCAGTATGTCGAGGGCTGGTTTGGTGGCGGGGCTGAGTTTGGCAGCGTGGTATTATGGTCGGACGATTCATCCGCTGGTTCTGCTTCCTGTGTCGGCGGCAATTACGCTATTGATAAATCCACAATTTGGCTGGGGCGATTTGGGCTGGCAATTAAGCTTTGCTTCATTTGCGGGTGTAATTATGTTAGCGCCACTTTTACACTCTTACTTTTTTGGTAATAAAGAGCCGGGCGCGTTTCGACAGATTTTAATTGAAACTTTGTCGGCGCAAATTATGACATTGCCGCTACTTATGACGAGTTTCGGCGTGATTAGTAATGTGGCGCTAATTGCGAATATGTTGATTTTGCCGTTTGTGCCGCTAGCGATGCTACTAACATTTATGTCGGGCGTGCTGGTTTTTGTGCCGACGATTGGCGTGTTGATTGCAATTCCGACGACTTGGCTTCTTAGCTATATGATTCAGGTGACTAATTGGACGGCTGGATTTGAATGGGCTCAAATGGAAGTTAGTATCAATTTGTGGCAATGTGTGGTTTTATACGTGGCGCTAATTTTGGCAATGATTTGGATGAAAAAACAAACTAAACTAGACCTCGCTAAGATAAATATTGTGGAGTAGTGTATAATAGTAACAGATTGAAATAGTAATAACTTTAGGAGAAATTATGTCAGGACATAGTAAATGGGCTACAACTCACCGACAAAAAGCGATTGTTGACGCTAAGCGTGGCGCGATTTTTACGAAATTGGGCAATCAAATTGCTATTGCGGCACGCGGCGGTACAGACCCAGCATTGAACTCAAGTTTGGCGATGGCAATTGAGAAAGCTAAGGCTGCGAACATGCCTAGCGCAAACATCCAGAGAGCGATTGACCGAGTGGCGGATAAGAGCGCGGCGGCTTTGGAAGAAATTGCTTACGAAGGTTATGGTCCTGGCGGCGTGGGTGTTATTATTGAAACGGCGACAGATAATCGCAATCGAACATTGCCAGAAGTAAAAACTGCGTTGGTTAAAAATGGCGGGCGAATTGCTGATGCTGGTAGTGTGATGTTCCAATTTACGCGCAAAGGTGTCATTACTATCGAAGGCAGCGGGGAAGATCTGTTGCTAGCAATTTTGGATGCTGGCGCTGAAGATGCTGTCGAGGAAGACGGTGAGATTATCGTGTATACAGAGTTGAAGGATTTGGCGAGCGTGCGGAATAAATTGGTTGAACAAGGCTTGAAGGTTAAAGACGCGGAGTTACGATACATCGCTAATACGCCGATAGAAATTGCCGACATGGAAACTGCGCAGAAATTGATGAAGATGCTTGATGCGTTGGACGATTTGGATGACGTTGTGAATGTTCATACAAATGCGGATATCACGGCGGAATAAAATCATCGCTTTAAGAAATCGCTCCTTTTCTGGGGCGATTTTTAATTTGACAAAAAGTACGCTAAACTAAAGATGATTAACCATAAGCAAGGAGCGAGCATGAAGTATTTGCGCAACACACTACTTATGATACTAGCCGTGGCGCTAATAATGCCGTCGCCGTTGGTTTTGGCGGAAGGAGCTTCGGATCATCTTCAAGAATCAAAAGTTGATAGTGTTCAGGTTGTTGATAATAATCCCAAATCGGTTGAGGAGACAAAAGATCCAATTATTGATAAGGGGCAAGCTGATAGTAATTCATCTCCCCAATCAGAAAAATCCGAGACTCCAACGGAGAATTCATCTACGAATGACTCGAATGAAAATCCTGTCGCCAATGAGCCTCCAAAGCCTGAATCAAATTCCGAACCTGAGCCGCCAAAAATAGATAATTCAGATAAAAGCACAGAAGAAAATGCACCGATATTAATTTCAAAAATTAGTCAGGATAAAAAATATATTGAGCTATATAATCCTACAGATAAAGATATTAATCTATCTGGTTGGCGAGTAGAGTATTATACTAAATCTGGTGCTAAAACCGTTGGAAAAGTTTTCAAGAATGAAGTAATTTTAGCGAATAATTTTTTGGTTTTATCTAATGATAAAACGCTTACTGATGCCATAAAGTTTGATAATAGTTTAGGTTTGGCTCAAAGTGACGGATCGGTCGTATTGTCGCGTTCGGACGATTCGGTTGCAGATGCTGTCGGCTGGGGAGATAATTCAAAGTCTACGGGTTCACCAATTAAAGGTGGTGTAAAAATCATTTGGCGTTGTTTTGTTGGTGAAAATATTATTGATTCGAAAAATAATTCCACTGATTTTTTGTCGAGTAAAGGTTCTGATAGTCAGGAAATTGTGCCGTATTTACGTCTGAATTGTAAAAGCCCAGAACCCAATTCTGGATCTTCAAAAGAGCTGAATAAATGTGAAGGTTTGAAATTAAGTGAAATCGCGTCGAACGTTGATGAACAATTCATTGAGATTATCAATTCTGGCGAAAAAACCGTTATTACGACGGGTTGTAAATTGACGGTTGGCGATTCTGGCGTTCGTGAAGATATCGGTGATGTTGAATTAAATCCTGGCGAATTTTTAGTGATCAAAATAAAAAATACGAAGCTGAAACTGCCAAAAACAAAAGGAAAAGTCTATTTACTTGATGAGGCTGAATCGAAAATTGACGTCGCTGGGTATAACAATATACCAAAAGGCGCTTCGTGGAGTTCGGTTGATGATGAGTGGACTCGGACATTTGCTATCACTGAAGGCGCCGCTAATATCTTTAAGGAATATCCAGACTGCCAGAGCGGCTATGAGAGAAACGCGCTGGGTAGATGTGTGAAAATTGCTATCCCGTCCGTTGAGAATTCTTGTCCTGTTGGTCAATATCGTCATCCGGAAACTCGCCGTTGTCGAAAAATTGAAGCGGCAAAAACTATTACGCCGTGTAAAGACGGTTATTATCGTAGTGAAGAAACTGGCAGATGTCGATCTATCGCATCGGCTGCGGCAAAAACTTTGAAGCCTTGCCCAGAAGGTCAATTCCGTAATTCAGCTACGGGTCGATGTAAGAAAATTGCTTCTACCGATGACATAGCAAAAGAATGTCCAGAAGGATTTGAGCGCAATCCACAGACCAAGCGATGTCGAAAGATAAAATCTGCAAATATGCCAGCTGTTGGCTCGGCGGCTGCTGAAGTTAAGCAAGTCGCTGGTGCTACTTGGGGTTGGTGGGTGTTTGGTGGCGTGAGTTTACTGGCCGTTGGTTATGGCGTATGGCAATGGCGATGGGAAATTTCACAATTTATACGAAAAATCCGCGCAAGTATTAAATCTGCGAGCGACAAATAATTGTTATAATAAAGATATGAGAATTATCGGAATCGATCCAGGAACGGGAATTTTGGGTTTTGGCGTGATTGATTTTTCTCGTGGCAAGTTTAAGATGGTCACGGCAGGAGTTGTGACGACGCCAGCACATACGCCGATTGACGAAAGGCTTGAAGATATTTTTGACAGCTTGACTGAGGTTATTGCCGAGACGCATCCGGACGTGATGTCGATTGAAAAGTTGTTTTTTGCGCGCAACGTTACGACGGCAATCTCTGTGGCGGAGGCGCGCGGCGTGGCGATGCTAACTGGGCGAAAAGCCGGAATACCGATTGCTGAGTATACGCCACTGCAAATAAAGCAGACTTTGACTGGCTATGGTAAAGCTGATAAAAAGCAAGTTCAGGAAATGGTGCGACTCAATTTAGGGCTGAAAGATGTTCCGAAGCCGGATGACTGTGCAGATGCTTTGGCTGCGGCAATTACACACGCGGCGATGAATCGGGTATAATTGTAATATGATTGCACATGTTTTTGGAAAAGTTGCCGAGAAGTTTAACGGCTCGTTAGTCATTGACGTGCATGGAGTTGGATATGAAGTCAGTGTGGCAACTAACGATTTTGATGCAGTAACATTAGACCAAGAAGTAAAATTTTACACCTATCATCACGTGCGCGAACAAGCTGAGGAGCTGTTTGGGTTTTCTAGTCTGGCGGCGAAAAAATTATTTGAAATGCTAATTACAGTTCAAGGAGTTGGCCCGAAGGCTGCGTTGGCTATTTTAAGCTTGGGCGATGCTGAGCAGGTGCGCAATGCTATTGCTAATGCTGATAGCGGCTTTGTGCAGAAGGCTTCTGGTGTTGGTAAAAAAACTGCCGAGCGAGTGGTAGTTGATTTAAGTGATAAAGTTGGTTTACCGACTCATTACGGACGAACGGAAACTCCGCTGCAAACTGAATTAAACACCTCAGATGAAGCTCTGGAAGCGCTTATGGCTTTGGGCTATACGCTGGCAGATGCAACTAAGGCGCTCGAAAACGTTGATGCCAATTTACCAACAGCTCAGCGAGTGACTGAGGCGCTGAAGAAATAGAGTTTTAGTAATTGATATCTATCACGACTCGTTCTCTTCTTTAACTGTCTGCTTTGCTTCTCTAATGAGATTTTCTGTGTCGCCAGTTGTTAGTCTGCCGCAGTCATGAAAGCTCTGAACACTGCTGCGTAATAGCTGACCTTGTTCATCAGTAATTCCATATAATCCAGGCAGATCGTCAAATTGGTGATTGCACGTTCTTCGTTCGAATATCTCGGCCTGCTCTTCGTCAGAAGCGTCTTCTTTCGATGCGATTCTATCGCGCCATAAAAATGGATATCTTACTAGTAATCCAATTACGTGTTTTGCAATTTCTGTTGATTTGGGATCGTATTCTCCCGTCTGTTCAAAATTACCATATCCTTGATCGGTTAAGGTATCGCTAATTCTGTGTACGTCAATTGCAATTCTTAGCGACTCAATACCTTCGGATTCGTCGGAAGGCGCTAATCCTAGCTCAGCCAAAATATACGGCACTGCCTCTGACGTTAACCTAATTCCTTCTGGGACTTGGTCGTATACCTCTCTTATGTCTTTTTTTCGGTTTTTGGCATCAAATTCCGGCATTGTAAACTCCTAGTTTAATTGTAGATACTAATATTATACCATAATGCTATAATTAGTGTATAGCAATTGAGAGAATAGGCGATTCATCACTGACCCAGAACTGGATGAACCGAGCCAAGAAATATTTCAGGATTGGCCCATGGCTCACAGTGAGAAGCTGCCATCTCCTAGTTACATTGGTAAAACTGTTCTTACGAGCTCGGGCATATCTTTGTAGGTGTGAATAAATACCGCATGTCTGGTATAATTTACACTAGGAGATACCATGAATACAGACGTGACAAAGAATGACTGTGAAATCTGTCCGCTGCTCGTTGGTCAGACAGCGGCTGACGACAATGTCATACTACAAACCGAACGTTGGGTGGCGGTGCTTGACGGAAATCAACGCTATTTAGGTAAGTCATTTATCACTCTGCGCCAGCACAAGGAGACGTTGTCGGAGTTGGATGAGACAGATTGGATGGAGCTGCATCAGGTGATTCGTCAACTCGAGCAGGCAGTTAAAGAAGCGTTTAGTGCTGACGTGTGTAACTGGGAGTGCTTGATGAATAACGCAGTGAAAGCTGGTCAGTCGACACATGTGCACTGGCATTTACATCCGCGGTATCTCACTGGCACCACTTTTGCTGGCGAGGAGTTTCTTGATCCAAAATGGTCGCAGCACTTAGGAGACGCGGTACATATGGTGAGTGATGAGACCTTTCGCGAAATTATACAGGTACTGCGTAGTCGGCTTACGAGAGCTTAGTTCGCTCCAGTTTGGATGATATAATGAATGTATGGCAATTGAAAGAATAGTTGATACAAGTTCGCATGATGACGACTCTGAAGAGCAGCGAATTGAAGTTAGTTTGCGTCCACAGAGTTTTGCTGAGTATGTCGGCCAGGAAAGATTAAAACGTAATTTACGTTTGGCAATTGATGCAGCCAAAAAGCGTGGTGAGCCATTAGATCATGTACTTCTTTATGGTCCACCAGGACTTGGCAAGACGACTATGGCTACTGTAATTGCTAATGAAATGGGTACGAATCTGCGAATTACTAGTGGTCCAGCAATTGAAAAGGCAGGCGATTTGGCATCGATTTTAACTAATTTGTCCGATGGTGATATTTTGTTTATTGATGAGATTCATCGGTTGGGTCGGTCGGTTGAGGAAATTTTATATTCCGCAATGGAAGATTTTAAGCTGGATATCGTGATTGGAAAGGGCCCGGCGGCGCGATCAATTCGATTGGATTTGCCGCGATTTACGGTGATTGGTGCGACGACACGAACGGGAAGTTTGGCAGCGCCTTTGCGTGATAGGTTTGGGCATATTTACCGTTTGGAATTTTACACGCCAGAGGATATTGCGAAAATCGTGACGCGTAGTGCGAAGATTTTGGAATCATCAATTCGAAGTGAAGCGGCGGATCTGTTGTCGACACGAGCGCGCTTGACGCCACGTATTGCCAATAGGCTTCTTAAGCGAGTTCGTGACTACGCCGACGTTAATGGTGACGGAATAATTGATGTAAAAACTACAACTAACGCTTTGGAACTGCTGGAGGTGGATGAGCTGGGCTTGGATCCAGCTGATCGTAATTTATTGCAGTCGATTTTGGAGAATTATGGCGATAATCCTGTTGGCTTAACAACAATTGCCGCGTTGACTGGCGACGAAGCGACAACGATTGAAGATTTCTATGAGCCGTATTTGCTGCAAATTGGTTTTATTGAGCGCACGCCGCGTGGCCGTCGAGTGACAATTAAGGCAAAGCGACATCTGGAAAAATAATTATCGTATTCTTTGGCTTTTTGTGTTTTAATAAAACTAAGCAAACTTAACTAGGAGCCGCCATGGGCAAAAAACAAGCAACGACATCACCAGTTAAGAACTCTAAAGCTAGGCGCTGGCTACGACGATTTATAATTTTGATAGGAATTTTGGCTGGTTTGTGGCTGGTCAATTTTTTAACTTGGCTGCCGGCGTATGTGGAAGTGTGGAATATGTCACGAGATCCAATGACTGAAAAGGGCGTTTTGGGCTTAAAGCTGAAATCGTCACGCGAAAGACATCGCATACCTACAGAACGCGGATTTTTAAAAAAGAGCACATATCCATCAGTTGATAGATATTATGAGATGCCTCAGAATGAGTCGGCGAGTGATTTGTTAAATAGACTGCAACGATACGCTGAAGATTCTGGCTGGAAGCTAGATAGAGAGAGGTCTGGGGCGGAATATTTTGTAGGATATAAAGATATAGAGGGTAGGAGATATCAGGTCAGCGTGGGAATAGGTGACGAAAAAGTAGTATATGTATCAGTAGAAGGCTTGGGCAACTAATATGAAAATTAGAGTTATTATATTATCTTTCTTTGTGGCTATTATTTTTGGACTTTTTATACAACAGTCGGCCCAAGGCGAAGTTGTACCGTATAATTACGCAGGAAAGAAACTTACGATTACATTACTAGGCGATTCTTATTCGGCTGGCAATGGTGCCGATGGGTATGAATATGGTCCTAATATCTGTCATCGTAACAGTAATAACTGGGCGGAAATGTATAAAAGATGGCTAAGTAGCAATGGTCTGTCGGTAACGCTTATAAATCGCGCCTGTTCTGGAGCTAAAATTAATGACTTCTTGGAGGATAAGAGTGCGGGTAGTGTCGTAAAAACGATTAGTGATGATCCGAGCAAGCTAGCAACGAATGAACAGATTATTAAATATGCAGAAGACAGGGATATTTGCAATATTAAACCGAATAACGACTTAAAAGTTGCTTATAGAATCATAAGTAGCACGATTGGCTCTAAGCGCGGAAAAAATCAGAAAAGAGTCAATATAAGATGTAATTATACGATTCGACGACAACTTGATAGCGTGGATCTCAGCACGGATATGGTAATGATGACGATTGGTGGAAATGATTTGGGTTTTGACGGCATTGTTAAATCTTGTTTTGCCGCTGTAATAAGATCTGCTTCAGATTGCAAAACAAAAATTAACGACGCCAGGAATCTGCTGGATAAATTAGAAGATAGAACAAAAATCATTTTATCGTCGCTTAATTCTCGTTTACGTCCAGACGCGAAAATAGTTCTTTTAGGATACCCACTACTAGCACTTGATAATGGTGAGAAACTATCTGATTTTTCGGTTGCTAGCGAAGTGCGCAAGTTAGGACTGGAAGGTAATTTACGCCAGAAAAAGGTGGTTGAGGAATATAATAAAAGCCTCGGTAAAGAGAAAGTGATTTTTATTGATAGTTTGCCGAAGCGGTTTTCTGGGCATGAACCAGATGCCTCAATATTTAAGAAGAATCACGATCGTTGGATTCATGAATTCCTTGAGCCAAATGCATTCAATATGAGCTCGTGGTATCATCCGAACTTCTTTGGGCATAGCAATTATATGTCAGCACTTCGCGAAAAAGTGCCACTGCCCAATTTAGTGAAACCAATAACGAAAACGAATGGCGATATTGATGTAGTATTTGTTATTGATACGACTGGTTCGATGAATAGTTCAATTAGTGCTGTTAGAAATAACATTCGAAATATAGTTGAGTCGATCAGTTCGAAAACCAAGAGTGCTAGATTTGCACTAGTCACTTATCAAGATCATCCGTGTTGTGGCGGAAGCTCGGATGACTATCCATCCAAAATTGAGACAGATTTTACGAGCAATGTCGAGGTGCTTAACAAGGCTGTCAATTTTATTCAACTCGGTAATGGTGGTGACTGGAAAGAATCTGTTTATTCTGGTATTAAGACGGGGCTGAATCTACAGTGGCGAGCGGGAGTAAAGAAGATTATGATTGTGATTGGTGACGCTCCAGCCAAGGATCCAGAACCGGTTACTGAGCTAACCGAACAATCTATCGTTGATGCTGCTTATGCTGTTGACCCAGCTCAAATATATATTATTGATGCTTCTGGATATGATGCAATGGTATCTGTAGAGTCTTTGGCGGAAAGAACGGGCGGCGCATATTTACAAGCTGATGATAGCAATAAGATCGTTGATCAGATTAATACGTCAGTTGAAAATGTGACAAACAAACCGAATGCCTGGATAAATCGTCAATATGTGGCGAAAATTGGCGACACATTAGAATTGGATGGCGCTGGCTCTTATTCGTCAAATGGTAAAATCGTGAAATATGAATGGGACGTCGATCAAGATGGCGTGTATGACGTGACGACGGATAAGCCTTTTGTCAATTATACGTTTACTAAGGAATTTTCTGGGTTGCTAACACTTAGGGTGACCGATAGTTCTGGACTGACGAACGTAGCAACGACGACTTTGACGGTTAGCGATGACGGCGATGAACATGAACGGGAATTTGATAATTGTCCAGATGTGGCAAATCCAGATCAAGCGGATTATGACAAGGATGGAATTGGTGATGCTTGTGATTCTGATCCGGGATATTTGGAGGAATATGGCTATTATCAGATACTAGAATATGAAAAGAACCAAGCAAAGAAAGATGATAGTAAAAAAGAAAATACGAATCATAAGACTGCTGACGTCGCTTCGAGTAATAAAGTAAACGGTAGTAATAATGAGAAAATAGCTACCATGGATTCTGATGGAAAAGGAGTAAAACTTCAGGATAATGTCGGTATGAATGAGGTGAAGTTGAGGGAAGCTCAGGGGAAGTCTGAGGATAACAATGAAGGCAAGAGTGGATCGTCGTGGTTTGGTATTGCTGCGGCTGTTGGAGTGGTTGCAATCAGTATAGTAACAATAGTTATAAAAGTTTATCGCCGAAAAACAAGACTATCTTAAGTTCTGTCGTGTTATAATATAGGCATGAATTCACAAACATCCTCGTCAGAAGATTTAACACAGCCTGTTGCGTATGATGCTGATGGCCGCCCGCTATATCATCATCCACCGCAAACTGGTCGCCCAGCTCCGGTTGTGGCGCAGACAAATTCTTATGTGACGACAAGGCCGGAAATTATCGATGGGGAAAATTTTGATCCACGATTGCGTAGTCAATATGCCAATGAGCCGCAAGTTGTCCATGTTGCCAGGGATATTGACCCGAAACCATTTACTATCAGTGACGACCTAAAGCAAAAACATGAAAAATCAGTCCAACAATACCCGAATCTCAATTTGAGCGAAGGTGAGTATATTATTTTGGATATTAAACGCCATCCAATTGGTATGCTAATCCCGACAGGAATCTCAGTTTTCTTGGTGGTAATGATTATGGTATTTGTTATGTTTTATCCGTCGATTGCTCGTGACGCAATTATTTCGCCGATGCCTTCGCTGACCGATGTGTTTGGTGTGGCGATGTTGCTTATTGGGCTGGTGGCGCTTGGTGGTGCAGTGTCCTTGTGGATATATTTGCAGAATCATTTTTACATGACCAACGAAAGTGTGATTCAGGAAATCCAGGGTGGTCTATTTTATCGACATGAACAGACGGTGAGCCTGGGTAGTATTGAAGATGCAAGTTTTCGTCAGTCGGGAATTATTCAAACACTTTTCAATTATGGGACTATTCGTCTCAGCACCGAGGGTGAAGAAACGACGTATATATTTCATTTCGTAGCAAATCCACACAAGCAAATTGCGATAATCAATAATGCCATTGAAGACTTTAAGAATGGTCGTCCTGTTTGTGATGATTAGTTAATTATTTATGGCGACTTTCTTTTATGTAGTCATCTTCATCAACAAGCGTTGCAACGAGTTTATATGATTTACATTTTCCGTCATTGCAATTTGAAGACTCGTAACGATAACTACTGTCTTTTTCGCCAATTTTTTTACCTTGCGGATCTTTCAATAACGCGGGATCCATAGTCGGAAGCGTGCCTTCTTCTAACTTCTCTGGGTAATAGCCATTTTTAACGTAAAAACCTTCTTCCAGGCTATAATGCATAGCGTTAATCGCGGTGCGTTTTTTGGCGTTGTTTGATTCGTTGGTCAATTTTGTATATTGTGAAAAACCTAAGATTGCGATGATGATCAAGAAAGTCGCTACAACCAAAAGTTCAATAATAGTGAAACCGTTTCGCTTATTCATGAATGTAATTATAGCAAATCTTGCAATAAATCGGTATAATAAAGGTAGTAACTAAGGAGGGAATGCTATGGCAAAATCAGACAGTAAAACAGTAAATCCAGAAAAGTCAAGTCAGGCATCGGATAAAAAAGTTGATGAAGGTAAGCTTAAGGCGCTTGGTTTAGCAATGGATCAAATTACCAAGCAGTTTGGTGACGGATCAATTATGAAATTGGGCGAGGCTCATAAAGTCGATGTTGAAGTAATTCCCTCTGGTGCTTTGAGTTTGGATTTGGCACTTGGTGGCGGATATCCAAAAGGCCGTATCATAGAGATTTATGGTCCAGAGAGTTCAGGTAAGACAACACTGACGCTTCATGCTATTGCTGAAATCCAGAAGCAGGGTGGTACGGCCGCGTTTATTGATGCTGAGCACGCTCTCGATCCAGCGTACGCTAAACGTCTGGGTGTGGATACGGAAAACTTGTTGGTTTCTCAGCCGGATAACGGTGAGCAGGCATTGGAAATTACGGAAACTTTGGTTCGTTCTAACGCGGTGGATTTGGTGATAGTCGACTCAGTGGCCGCTTTGACGCCACAGGCTGAAATTGATGGCGATATGGGTGATTCTCATATGGGTCTTCAGGCTCGATTAATGAGTCAGGCTCTACGTAAATTGACGGGAATTATCAATAAATCAAAAGCCACGGTGATCTTTATCAATCAGATTCGTATGAAAATTGGTGTGATGTTTGGCAATCCTGAAACAACGACTGGAGGCAATGCGTTGAAGTTTTATGCGTCGCAGCGAATTGATATTCGTCGAATTGGTCAAATCAAAGTTGGCGATGATATTATTGGTAACCGCACAAAAATTAAGGTTGTGAAAAATAAGATCGCACCGCCGTTCCGTGTGGCTGAGTTTGACATTATGTATAACGAGGGAATTAGTAAAACTGGCGATATTCTGGACTTGGCGGCAACGCACGGTATAGTTGAAAAGTCGGGTGCGTTTTATAAATATAACGGCGAAACTATTGGCCAAGGGCGCGATAAAACGAAGACTTATTTGAAGGAAAATCCTGAAGTTCTGGCGGAGATTGATCAGAAAGTGCGTGATAAAGTGAAGGAAGCGGAAAGCTAATTCATATATAGATGAAAATCACCGATATTTCTCTTCAGACTCGTGATAAAAATCGTGTCAATGTGAGTATTGACGGGAAGTATCGTTTTAGCTTGGACGTATTTCAGGTCGGCGAGCTAGGCATTAAGATTGGTCGCGAATATACAGAAGAGGAAATTTCGAAACTAGAAGACGATAGCCAGTTTGGCAAGTTGTATGCTAGGTCTATAGAATATTGCTTAATGCGTCCGCGAGCCATCAAAGAAGTGCGTGATTATCTGTGTCGGAAAACGCTAGCGACTCGTCGACGTTCAGCAAAAACTGGAAAAATTATTGAACGTCCCGGAGTGAAGCCGGAGATTACTGAGCGCGTCTTGGATCGTCTTATTGAGAAAAAATATTTGGATGATGAAAAATTTGCTCGATTTTGGTTTGAGCAGCGGTTCATGAAAAAAGGCGCTAGTATTCGTCGTTTGAAGTTGGAGTTGGCACAAAAGGGAATTGATAATACAACGATTGAGTCGTTAATCAAAGAGAATATTCGCTCTGATGACGAGGAATTGCGGAAGGTTATTGCTAAAAAACGTTATCGATATAGCGATCAGCAGAAGTTAATGCAATATTTGGCTAGACAGGGTTTTTCTTACGACGACATTAAGAAGGCTCTTGAAAACCCAGAAGATTAATCAACTTTTGTAGATTCTGGTTGTGGATGAGGCTGCTTGCGGAATGGATTTTCGTATGAATTTATCTGTGGAATAGGTGTTTTTTCAGCTATGTGCGAGATAGTTGCTGATTTTACAACGATTTTATCGTCGGTTACTTTTATAATCTGAGAACGATGAATAAGTAGCTCTGTGTCGCCAAAACTTTTCAAGAACGGTCGTCGAATTCGGAGTTGTTGTATAATAAAATTCCCAGCCGCTAATGTGTATCCGATAACTTTTCCGATTTTCTTATTTTTCTCATCAATAACCAGCTTGTCTTTTAATGTAAAATTGATGTCATAAATTTCTTTTATAGTAACTACGTCATCAATGCCGATGATCTCATCGGTTGAATCGATAATCATACCGAGTGGCCCAATTTCTCTGACATCATCAATACGAAGTAAACTAGGGCGCTGGTCCAAAAGTCGCCCTTCAAGTTCATATGCGATTATAGATAGATTCTTCGGATTGATAATTTCCCGCGATGTTCGCGCCAGCTCGGAGCCCGTCTGAAGACTCATGACGGGAATATCAAGGAAGCGATCTGCGGATATAAGCATAACTATATTATAAACGGTTGTGTTCTATTCGGCAAACGGATTAGAGCGACCAGCTGGTAGACTAAACGAGTCGTTTGCTGAAGCCGACGATCGGAAGTTTTTAATAATTTGCATGGTTTTTTTATCGAAGCTTATTGATGCGGTTTGTGGTTCTTCGGTAGGAACCGCTAAAAGTCCGCTCAAAAGAAATATCGCGATTGCTACGCCTCCGATTACGACAACACTGTATATTATCACATGAAATCGCCATAGGAATTTGGACAGTGATTTTACTATTGGCTCGAGCTGTTCTGATATTGATGGACTCATCGTGTATAAACCTTTACTTCAAGTGATTGGATTGATATTTCATGATTATTTGCGCCTCTGGAAATTGACACGCCTGAAAGCTGCATTCGAGTGACATTTTTTTCAATAAGACTAAGGAAATGTAGGAATTTCGTGTAATCTATATGATCTCCCAATTGGATTGATACGAAAGTGCTTTTCACTCCAGCAGGACTGGCGGATGTTTGCTTGCTAGATGTCGCTGTCTTAGCAGCGGTTGTTGGTTCGTTTTGGAAAGAGAAAGATTTAATCGGAATGCCAGCGCGGTCGGCGTAGGTATTTAGATCTTGGATGATCTGATTTTGATATTGATAAAGTTTTGATTCTGAGACGATATTCTTCGCTTTTTTAACTGTGTCGGAATTGTGATCGAGCTGAGATTTCGACGCTAGCAAACTTTGTATTTTTGCATCAACTGCAGTTGCTTCTGTTTGCATTTTTCCGACTTCTTCTGATGTTTTGCTTAGGAATGAATAGGCGAAAATAACTAGCCCTACCATTGCTGATAATATTATGAGCAATAATAACGACAAGATAATTCGCGCGATACTGGCATTTAGAACTTTTTTCATTGCTTTAAGACCTCTGGCTTTGGCGTAACGCTAATTGTTATAGTGATTGGATAATCTGCAGGTTTGTCTGACGATTGGTTACCGCCGCTATAAACAACGGTCTCCAGGTGAACATCGCTAAATATTTCTGATTTTTCTAAACTAGTTTTTATTCGAATGGCGTCATCCTTATTTTTTCCGAGAGCTGTTAATGACAATGGTTTATCTAACGCTGAAGTGTCTAGTGTTAGAGAATCCAAAACCATACCCGATGGTATATATTGTGCAATTTTCGGAATAATTGTAGAGTAATGAGCCTCGCTGTCAATGATTATTTTAGCTGAATCAAGGTCTTTCTTAAATTCGCTAACTTCTTTTTGCGTCGATTGG
>CAUUDX010000004.1:0-25330 GCA_963544125.1 uncultured Candidatus Saccharibacteria bacterium
CTGGCATTAAAGATATCATTATTATCGGTAGCGCGAATAAGCGAGCAATCGAGGATCATTTTGACGAGCCGAACGAAGAGCTTTTGGCTAACTTACGTGCTGGCGGCCCTAAAAAACAACCGTTTATTGACGCGGTGCAGAATTTGGCTGAGATGGCAAACTTTATTTATATTCGCCAGAAAGGTCCGTACGGCAACGCAACGCCTTTGGTCTGTGCTTCACATTTGATTCATCATGATGAGCCTGTGATTTACACGTTTGCGGATGACTTTATTGCGGCTAGCCCAAGTCGTTTCAAGCAGATGATTGAGGCGTCAGGAAGCCTGGATGGAGCAGTTCTGTCGTGTAAGAAAATTACCGATGACGCGGAGTTTGATCGTTATGGAGTTATCAACGGCCAAGGAGTGAAGGACGGCGTTATAAAAATGACGAATATCGTTGAAAAGCCGGGCAAGGAGAACGCGCCTTCTGATTTGGCGAGCGTTAGTAGCTATCTGCTTCCAGGTGAAATTTTCGGCTATCTAGACAAAGCCAAGGAAGATTTTGACGGCAACGGCGAGTTTACAATTCAGCCAATTATGCAGCAAATGATTGACGACGGATTTGATTTCTATGGTGTAGAGATTACGAACGGCACTTATTATGATACTGGCGACAAATTGGAATATTTGAAGACGGTGATTGACTTCGGTCTTCGCGATCCTAATTTTGGTGAAAAATTGCGTGCCCATCTGGTAGATCGCCTAAAATAATGTATAATAAATAGCATGAACGGATTGCTTGTTATTCTAGTGGTTTTGATGGTGATTTTTGTCATCATGATGATCGCTATGACAATTTCTATTATCAAATTGACGCGCCAAATTCGCCAAACCCAGCAGAATGTTGAGGCGATAAGTCAGCGAATTGCTAGTCTGAATGGAATTGTAAGTACAGTTTCAATTGGTGTAGAACTAGCCAAAAGCTTCGCTTCAAAGAGCGGATTTTTCTCAAAATTTTTCTCAAAGAATAAGGTGAAAAAGAGTGAAAAAGCCAGCCAAAGAACAGCCAAATAAGCTAACAAAAAAAGTCGTTCGCGATAACGAAAATGGTGCCCGTAAGGCGATTTTAGAGGATTTGTTTTTTGATTTTCATAAATCTCGCCACCAGGTTTATTGGGTGAATTTTGTTCGCGGAATTTTCTTTGGTCTTGGGAGTGCTTTGGGTGCGACGTTATTGATTACGCTATTAATTTGGGTTTTGGGACAATTTGCCGACATTTTCCCGCCGTTGGCTGATTTCATCAACCACTTAATTGAGACGATGCAACGACGCCAGTAGCGTGCTATAATTATTATTAATGACTGAGGGGACGAACGCACAAACATCGTCGGCGGCTTTGAAACCGTCGGATTTTGTACACCTTCACAATCACACTTTTCATTCTGTGCTGGACGGATTGACCAAGATAAATGACCTAGTTGATAAGGTTAAAGAGCTTGGGATGGAAGCTGCGGCCGTAACCGATCACGGCACGATGAGCGGAATTCTGGACTATTACAAGACTGCTAAGAAAGCTGGAATTAAGCCCATTATTGGAATTGAAACTTATGTGGCGACTCGTTCTCGATTCGATCGTGATCCAGGTAAGGATAAGCAACGTTTTCACTTGACTGTACTTGCGATAAATAATACGGGCTTCCATAATTTGATGAAGTTGTCGACGCGCGCCAATTTGGAGGGAATGTATTACAAGCCGCGAATTGACCATGAGCTTCTAGAGGAATTGAATGAGGGTCTTATCGTTCTGAGCGGTTGTGCTAGTGGTGAAATTGGCGTTGCTCTGAAAGAGGATGACTATGATCGTGCTCGTGAGATTGCTAAATGGTATAAGTCGATTTTGGGAGATCGCTATTATTTGGAGCTACAGGATCATGGACATCCGAAATCGAACACGCACTGGGACGTGCAAGCAAAGATTAACGAGGGTTTGATTAAGCTTTCAAAAGAGCTTGATATTGAAATGGTGGTGACTTGTGACGGTCACTATTTGACGCATGAATATCAAGACGCGCATGAAATTCTTCTTTGTGTCGGAACTGGTTCATATCTTAGCGATGAAAAGCGAATGAGCTTGAAGGATTTTGAACTTCATTTGACGGATCCGCGTGATATTATTGACCACTGGGGCGAGGAATTTCCCGAGGTTATTCGTAACACGAAGAAGATTGCCGACCGTTGTGATGTTGAAATTGAGCTGGGACGTATTCTTATCCCAAAATACCCATTGCCAGATGGCGAAAACGAACATTCATATTTGCTTAGGTTGACGTATCAAGGTTTGTTGCAGCGTTACAATGGAGCCTCGAAGGAGGAGGCTGAAAAGTTGGATCCTGACGAGATTATTCCGAGATTGTCTGATGAAGTTCGAGAGCGCGCTAAGATGGAACTTGGCGTGATGGGTAATATGGGCTATGAGGGATACTTCTTGATTGTCCAGGATTTTATCAACTGGGGAAAGTCGCAGGGAATTGTCTTTGGGCCTGGTCGCGGTAGTGCGGCTGGCTCGATTATTGCGTATGCGCTGAACATTACAGATCTTGACCCGCTGAAATATGGATTGCTATTTGAGCGATTCCTGAATCCTGATCGTATTTCTATGCCCGACATCGACGTTGATATTCAGGATACGCGCCGTGATGAAGTGATTGAATATTGTGCGAAAAAATATGGCGAGGATCACGTCAGTAATATTGCGACGTTTGGTAAGATGTTTGGTCGTATGGCAGTGCGTGATGTTGCCAGGGTTTTGGAGGTTCCGTACGCTGAGAGCGACCGATTGGCGAAATTAGTCCCCCCGCCGAGTCAGGGGCGACATATTCCATTGTCGGTAAGTATTAAGGAAGACGTGGATCTTCGGAATGAATATGAGAACAACCCGACCGCCAAAGAGGTTTTGGACTATGCAATTCAGCTGGAAGGAACGATCCGTAGTCACGGCGTTCATGCTTGTGGTGTGGTGATTGCACCAGATACACTAGTCAATTATATTCCCCTTGAAATGGCGCAAAAGGGAGTTGTGGCGACTCAATTTCCGATGGGTGAAGTTGAGGAGTTGGGGCTTCTTAAGATGGACTTTTTGGGGCTTTCGAACCTTACGATTATTAATAATGCCATGAGGATTATTCGAAAAGCTTATAAAAAAGAAATTAATCTTTCGGAGTTGCCTCTTGATGATAAAAAGACCTACGAGCTATTCCAACGCGGCGACACGACTGGCGTATTCCAGTTGGAATCTGCAGGAATGAAGCGATATTTGCGCGGGCTGAAGCCGACTACGTTTGAGGATATTATTGCCATGGTGGCTCTTTATCGTCCAGGCCCGATGCAGTTTATTGACAGCTTTATTCGGCGTAAACATGGCGAAGAAGAGATAACTTATTTGCATTCTGGAATGAAAAACTCGCTGAAAAATACTTACGGAATTTTGGTTTATCAGGAGCAGTTTATGCAGATTTCTAAGGAATGGTGCGGATTTACTGGCGGTCAAGCAGACACGCTGCGTAAGGCTGTCGGTAAGAAAAAGATCGACTTAATGAAGAAAGTTAAGCCTGAATTTGTCGAGGGTGCAGTTAAGGTTGGTGGAGCGACGAAGGAAATTGCGGAAACTTTCTGGACTCAGCTGGAAGAATTTGCCAACTATTGTTTTAACAAATCGCACGCCGCTTGTTATGGTTTGATTGCTTATTGGACGGCTTATCTGAAGGCGCATTATCCTGACGCGTTTATGGCGGCGCTGATGACCAGTGACCATGACGACACTGATCGTTTGGCGATTGAAATAACCGAATGTAAGCATATGGGAATTAGTGTACTGAGTCCCGATGTAAACGAATCGTTCGTTGAATTTGCGGTTGTGCCAAATGAGAACAAAATTCGCTTTGGTATGTCGGCGGTGAAGGGCGTTGGCGTTGGTGCTGTTGAGGAGGTTTTACGGGCGCGCGAAGATGGACCGTTTACGTCGGTTGAGGATTTTGCTAGGCGCGTTTCGACTAGCAAGTTCAATAGAAAAGCTTGGGAATCGCTAGTTAAATCCGGCGCCTTTGATGATATGGGCGATCGATCTGATTTGCTTTTCAATCTGGATTCCATTACGTCTTTTGCGTCCAAACTCCAAAAAGAAGCCGCCAGTGGGCAGACAAACTTATTCGGAATGTTGGGCGGCGATGATGTAGCGAATGTCCAATCGACTCTTCATCTTCAGAAAGCTCCCGTAAAACACGACGATAAAGAGCGCTTGATGTGGGAGCGAGAATTGTTGGGGCTGTATATCTCGGCGCATCCGCTTGATAGATACGAGACTTATCTGAGTGAGCAAACTCAACCATTGACGCAATTAGTTCCTGAGTACGATAGCCGAATGATGACGGTCGGGGGAATTATTAGCACCGTTCGCACAATTGTCACAAAAAGCGGTTCGAAAATGGCGTTCGTAGGAATTGAGGATAAATTCGGCGAGGGCGAAATAATTGTCTTTCCGAATCTGTATGAAAAAGTTGGCGCTAAGCTAGTTCAGGACGCGGTAATTCGAGTTTCTGGTAAAAATTCAGCTAGAGATCGTGACGGAAACTTGGGTAATGAAAGCAAGCTAATTGCCGATGATATTATTGTGATTACTGATAATGATATAAATGGCTATGAGTCGACTGGGCGAAAAATGGACGCTCCAAAAATCAGTTCTGCGGTTAAGAAAGAGCGCCGTGAGGCTTATCGTAATCAGAAAAATGGAATCGCATTCAAGTCTGCTGTAAAATCTGATACTGATAAATCTCAGTCAAAAACTCAGCCAACGCCTGTTAATGTTGCGCCAGAAATTCCCGCTTCAAAGTTATTTGTGTATATCAAAGATCCGAATGACCATTCGCGGTTAGTGAAAATGAAGTCTGTTTGCGGCGAGAATGCTGGCACGACTGACGTGGTTTTGGTGCTGGGCGAGAAAGAGAAATCAGCCATGCGTCTGCCGTTTAAGGTGGATGCTAATGATAACCTATTAAGCCAATTAAAAAACACTCTGGGTGAAGAGTGTGTAGTTCTAAAGTGATAGTTAGCCCGCTGACAGAGGCCTCAGCCGGAGCTGGTTATGCTCTACGGCGGGCTAACTAATCATCTATCAGCGGGACTTATTGTCCCCCTTAGACGGGCATAAAGCCCTGTTCTCGTTAGAGAGCGGTAGACTTGTCGTCTTCGTGCAGTTTGCGCAAACAGAAGCTTGCGATATATAAACTGCCGGTTTGAAACAACATCAGCGTCAAGTTGACGCCGGTGTTGTTCATTGATGATCCGAATCGGGTCCAGAAATAAGCGTATGTTGCGAAGATGAGTACCAAAGCTACAATACCCAAGTTTAGCTTATCCTTGCTAAGGCGACGGCCAGCCTTTTCTGCGATTACCGCCAATTCAGGCGATACCCAAATTAGCAATAGCTGAACCATAATAGCGAGAGCAAACAAACTGCTGCCCATAGTTGCGCTCCTTCTATCCAGAACTATAAAGGGCTGCTTTTGTTGGAATAATTCCCAACAAAAGCCATATATAAATCTACAATATTTATTTAATAAAGTCAAGTGTAGTAATAAAAATAGATTACTTTCAAATGAAAATAGCCCGCCAAGAGAGCTTCGACCGAGACCGAAAGTCTCAAAGCAAGCTATTTTCCTGACGGGCATTAAGCCCTTGGTCTTCATTTATGGCTACGATGACTCTTTGTGAAATCATCATTCGTGTGGTGGCGTACGGGTTGGTGTGCTTCTGGGTAATCAGTCGCACGATGTATGCGCACTAGGGCGGCAATGATTATTATGAGAGTGAGTAGCTCGAATAATACATAGTGCCACGTAATCGTGATTGCTGTCCATGTCAAAAGGTGATAGAACACGGTTGCCATTATGGCGGTCATTGTAGCGGTGATGTGTGCTTTACGTAAAATTGCGCAAAGGATAATAACAAGTGGCAATACCCAATATAGCGACTTGTTAAAATCAACAACTATAGATAAAACAACGGACCACATAAGGAGATTATCCTATTCTATGATAAAGGGCGAATTCTTGTAGATAACAAGAACATAGATATAAGCATCCCACATATATTAATAAAAGTCAAATGTAAATGACGGAATTTATTTTCTGACAGGGAAGATTAGTCCAAATAGCGCAATTCCTGTTGCGACCGACACATTGAATGATTCTTTTTGGCCGAACATTGGGATTTCCACGGTGAAATTGCAGTTATCCAAAAGTTCTGGCGTGATTCCGTGAACTTCCTCACCGAGTAGCAGCGCAAATTTTTCAGGCGGCTGAAATTCTGATAGCATCACGCTGTCTTTTGATTGCTCCAGCGCGATAATTGGCAAGTTTTCTGTTCGCTGATTTTCTTTAATCCAATCGTTAATATCTTCGTAAAACTCAAATGGCACCAAACTTTCCGCGCCTAAGGCTGTTTTATGAATTTGGCTAGTAATTTTTTCACGAATGTGTGGCAGGCGAGGGTCTTCAGATCGAATTTCTCCATCAATGAGTGCACAACTAGGCGCTTTGCTACATAAGCTCAAATCCGGATATGGCGTATAGCCGCTAAGAATAATCTTTTTTACGCCAAATCCTTCGGCCGTGCGGAAAATTGCTCCAACATTATGTGTCGAGCGAATATTGTGAACTAACAGAGTAATTTCTGGATTCATATTACTATTATATCACTCGTCAAACCGTAAGCTTTTTGGTATAATTTTCATATGGACGAAGATAAAATTCAGGCGCGACGCCGTGAGCAGGATGAGGAGGCAACTCGTCGTCGAGCGTCAATTTTAGGACTTCAATATCTCGATGGGCGCGAGTTTGAGGAAACTCTGCCGTTACTTAAGGACGTTTTGACTATAGAAGAGATGTACAAGGGCCGATTGGTTCCACTGGCTTTTAACGAGGAGGATCAATCTTATAGGTTTGGTGTCACATCGCAAACTTCTGAATCTTTAATGAAGCGGATGCGAGATCAATACGTTGAAAACGGTAAGCGAATTTTCTTTTTCTTAATTTCCGGTTCGGCGTTTCGGTCAATTATGCTCAGATTTGATCCGCCGAAAAAAGTGATTTATGACAATATTGAAATTGCCAAAGAAGGCGATAGTGATACTTTAGCGCAGGTTACGCAGACTTTGGCCTCTGTGGGCACGAATGACGTGTTCAACTATTTGATTGACCAAGCTGATTTGTTGGGTGCGTCAGATATTCACATTGAGAACCAGCGTGAGTCGATTCGAATTCGTATGCGTGTTGATGGAGCGCTTCATACTGTGGCGGAACTTAGCAGGGACAGATATCGAGTTATTATGGCGACTTTGGCGTCGCGTGCGAATATTTCTACTGCTTCAAGAGAGCCTCAATCTGGGCATATGCAACAGGAAATTCATAGGGATGGTGCATCTCACGTGCTGAATTTGCGCGTGGAGGCTGTGATGACGGTATATGGTTTGGATCTGGTGCTTCGATTGTTTAATTTTGATGAGTCAATGTTGAACTTGGATCTTTTGAGTATTTCAAAGAAAGAGCGCGAGCAAATTGATGAAGTTATTTCTCATCCGCGCGGAATGTTGTTGATGGTTGGTCCGACCGGTTCGGGAAAGTCCACGACGTTATATAGCATTTTGAACGCTCTTAATACGCCAGATAGAAAGATTATTACGCTAGAAGATCCTGTAGAAAATACGATTCCTGGGATTGCTCAGATTCCAATTGATACGACAAATGGACAGAGGTTTGCTGACGGTTTACGCAGTGTTTTGCGTCTTGACCCAGATGTGGTGATGGTTGGTGAGATCCGTGATAATGAAACCGCGAAGACTGCAATTCAGGCGTCAATTACGGGGCACTTGGTGTTGTCTAGCTTTCACGCCAATTCAACCGCAGCGGCGTTTAGCCGTATGATCGATATGATTGGGCAGAATCCGATTTTTAGCTCGGCGGTTCGGCTGGTGATTGCCCAACGGCTGGTGAGGAGATTGTGGGATGATAGCAAGGAAGAATATGAGCCAGATGAGGCAACTCGCAAGTGGGTGAAAGAGGTTCTGAAAGATTTGCCTAAGAATGTTGATTGCCCGGATTTGGATACGTTTAAGCTTTGGCGTGCGGTGCCGACAGACGATGTTCCGTTTGGCTATAAGGGGCGAATTCCAGTAATGGAGCAGTTGGTTGTGAGCGAGAATATCCAGAAATTCTTGCGCGGTGATGCTGAGGATGTTCATACTGAAGCAATCGAAAAGGCTGCAAAAGAAGATGGCATGGTGACATTGCTTCAGGCTGGCGTGCTGGCGGCTCTTCGTGGCGAGACGACATTAGAAGAGGTTAACAGGGTAATATAATTGACTTTGTAGCCATAAACTGATAAAATATTGGTTTATGAGCGAAGTTCCGGAACATTCTTATCATGATAGCGAATCTTCAGGGTCTGAGAAAGACTCCATTGATGTTAGTTTTGAATTAATTATCGGAAGTTTAGAATTCATGTGTGAAAATTCCTTCAAGTGTTTGCCGGAGATGGAAAGTGTGGCTGATAAGTATAAACCTGTTATTGACACATTTAAGAAAGCTCAGGAAAAATACAACGAGTTTCCTAAATATTTAAACGTAAATTACGATTTATATGAGATAAATTCTCTGTTATGGGAAGAATTTAATAAGGCTTATGAAATTTCACGTGAGGATTTTATATCGTCATTAGATAATATTTTTCCTACTAAAATAGCGGAAGTTAATGTTCCGAAATACTGCAATCTTGAAAAAGGTTACGAAATACCCAATGTAAAAAAGTTTCAGCATAATAATAATCTCACTCCAGACTATGCTGATTCTGAATATATGAAATTTGTCGCAGAAACTAAGGAAAAAGTTATTAACAGAGCTAAGGAAGAAGATTCTTATGCGTTGCCTGAGAATTTTGAAGTAAGCCAGTCCAAATATAATCCAGATCTTGAAGATAGAAAGCATTTGCTTAAACGATTAAATAGTTTTTTAAAGGACAAAAACGATAATATTATAAATGGAGACGGAGTCGAAGTTTTCTTCGATTGTGAGAAGGATTTACCTTTGGTTAAAGATATTCTTAATTCTGTAGAAAAAATGAAAGTTCCGGATGTAGAATCTTTGTCTCGTGGATATGTAGAGTTTATAGCTAAAGAAAATTATCCGAAGGTGCGAGCTCTTGCTAAATCTATGGTAGAAGAAAAAATGAAGTCGATATTAGAGGATGAATTAAAGATTCTTTCCGAGAAGCTCAAAACATATGAAGCAGCGGGTGAATTTGCAGGCAAATCTTTGAAAAAAATCGCCAAAGAAAAAAGGTCAAACAAGTCGGAGTTGGAAAAGGATCGTCAGTCAATAGAAGTTGGGCTGAAGGCGGGAGATGCTGTGATACTTGATAGCGAGACGTTCCCGTGGCTTAAAGAAGATTCTATTGTGGATGTACTGCATGTTGAGCAAGGCAGCAGCGGTACTGCAGTTGCGGTAATTGACGCGCGCACTGAAGAGGCTAAAAAGGTTGAGCATAAAATGACTGGATATGAAAACGACGAGAAGAAACGGAGCATTCTGCCCATTATTAAGGATAAATTAATTATGGTCGCGAAGTGCGTGGCGACTTCAGAAGATAATTCTATTGGGCTGCCGATAGGTATAGAGAAAAAAAGAAAAGAACTTTATCCGTTTATGATTTACGCCTGGAAAGATCAGACACATAACGCCAAGAGAGTTTATATGTCAAAAGTCAATGTTAAAGCTATACCCGATGAAAGCGAATCTAAAGAATATTTTCAGGAAGCTGGAGTAACTGAATTGATATTATTCTTAGGAGCCTGCGATAAACAGAGGCAGAAATTACTACTACCTCTGTTTACGGGTGGTGATTCTCAGGAGGCGGTTAAATATGGCGCTGGCAAATAATTTTATCTAATGACACTCGCAACAGCTTCAACAACACCCTCATCAAATGCAGTTGGGACGACTTTGTCGACGGTTGGGTTTTCGACTAGTCCTGCTAAAGCTTCGGCTGCCGCTAATTTGTGCTGATCGGTAATTTTCTTAACTCCGTGATCTAATGCGCCGCGGAAAATTCCAGGGAAGGCTAGAGAGTTATTGACCTGATTTGGAAAGTCGCTACGACCCGTGCCAATGATCGCGACGCCGGCTTGTTTGGCGACATCTGGCATAATTTCTGGAACAGGATTTGCCAGAGCGAACACGATTGGATCTTTCGCCATTTTCTTAACTAATTCAGGAGTGAGAAGTCCCGCCCTCGATACGCCAATAAATACGTCCGCGTCGGTGACGGCGTCTTCAATTGAACCGGATTGTGATGCGTCGACGTATTCTAATAGCGCGGTTTTTTCGGCATTCAAATCTGTGCGTGATTTTCCGACGATTCCTCGGCTATCCACCGCTACGATGTTTTTTGCTCCGTAAAGATTTAACAATTTGATGATTGCTGTGCCAGCTGCTCCTGCACCAATAACTACAAATTTGCAATCCGCCAGGTTTCGTCCAGTTAATTTTGCCGCGTTAATCAAACCAGCCAATACTACAACAGCCGTGCCGTGTTGATCGTCATGGAAAACAGGAATGTCCAGCTCCGCCTTCAAGCGCTCCTCGATTTCGAAACATTTTGGTGCGGCAATGTCTTCGAGATTGATGGCTCCGAAACTTGGTGCAATGGCTTTAATGGTGGAAATAATTTCCTCTGTTTCATGAACGTCCAGTACAATTGGTACGGCATCAACATTAGCAAAATGCTTAAATAGCAAGGCTTTTCCTTCCATGACAGGCATGGCGGCTTTTGGCCCCAAATTACCTAAGCCCAAAATTGCTGAGCCGTCTGATATTACGGCGACTAGATTGTTCGTCCAAGTGTATTTTGGCAAATCAGCTGGATTTTCGGCGATTGCTTGGCTGACCGCACCGACGCCAGGGCTGTAATAAGCGCTAAGTTTGTCGCGATTAAGCTCCTCTTTATCTCTGAGGCTGGTTGTAATTTTACCTTTATATTTTTTGTGTAGTTCGAGTGCTAATTTATTGTAATCCATACTTATATTATACTCCAATTTTGTGCGATTGATATTTATATGTATTTGTGTTATTATCGTAGGTAATTGTACGAGAGTTAAATATTCGAGTCTTATTTGGCGTGGAGCCGCAGAAGTACAACTGCGTGGCCGGTCGAAGTGAGCTTGAAAGATAGAGGAAATATTATGAGTTTTGAGTTAATCAACAAAATCAACCAAGCACAGAAAAAACAAGCAGTCGTGGACGCCCGCAGTGGTGACACAGTTCGTGTCTATCAGAAAATTAAGGAAGGCAATAAAGAGCGTATTCAGATGTTCGAAGGTGTTGTCATCCGTACCGACAATAAAAAATCGCACACATCACGCATTACGGTTCGAAAGATCGCTTCAGGCGTTGGCGTTGAAAAATCATTTTTGATGCACAGTCCGCTAATTGAGAAGATTGAAATCGTCCGACGTGCTAAGGTTCGCCGCAAGTTCTTAAGCTTCCTTCGCCAGCGTAGCGGTAAATCAGCCCGCTTGACGGCTAAGAATTTCGATCGCGCCGCTGTCAATGACATTCATGACGTTAAGGCAGAGGCAGAAGCTGAGCGCTTAAAGGAAGAAGCTGCTCAGGCTGCTGCTGCAAAGCAGGCTGAAAAAGATGCTGCTCAGGCAGAGCTTGACGCTAAAGCTGCTGAAGTTGCAGCTCGACACAAAGACGCGTAATTTCAATTGGTTAATCGTTAAAACCGTCTCTTAATCTGAGGCGGTTTTCTCATGTTATAATCTCAATATGGCAATATTTCATTATATATCTGTCCTTGTTCCGACGACTTTGGCTGTGGCGACTCCTTATGTTTTGAAGAAAAACGGCTTTGATAGTGAACAAAAATATCGCTGGCTACTTTATGTAGCGTGTTTGTTATTTTTCATTTCCTGGTATTTGCCGTCGCCGTTAATTGACGGGCGAGATACCAGCTTTATGAAACATTTTGTGGGCGGTGGGCTATTTACGGGGCTATTCTGGGTGTATTTGATTTCGTCGATGAAATGGCGGGCGCACTGGCTAATTATGACATTCTCGCTCTTTGCTTTGGTGTCGGCTTTAGGTTGTATTAACGAGCTGGCGGAATTATTTATGGTTAAGGCTGGAATTGCCAAGATTGAAATAGATGATACGAATTGGGATATTTTGGCAAATACATTAGGTGCGGCAACAATTTGGATTGGCTGGCTGATTGTAGATTTTATGACGAAAAAGGGAAGATTATTGGGTGATTCTAGGAATTGATGAAGTCGGGCGCGGTGCATGGGCGGGGCCGTTGGTGATTGGTGCTGTGGTTTTGGGTGGCGCTGAGATTGAAGGGCTTGATGATAGTAAAAAATTGACTAAAAAGCGCCGTGAAGGATTAGATGTGGCGATTCGTGAGCAAGCGTCGGCTTGGGCGTTGGGTTGGGTTTCCGCTAAGGAGCTGGACGAGATAGGAATGAGCGAGGCGCTTAAATTGGCAACTCGGCGCGCAGTTAAAGAAATCCAAGCTAAATGTCAGAAAAATGGCTCGACGTTTGATGAGATTATCATAGACGGAACAGTTAATTTTTTGGCGGGTACGCCGCTAGAAAAGTATGTAACAATTATAGCGAAAGCCGACGGTCTGATTCCGAGTGTTTCGGCGGCGTCGATTATTGCAAAGGTTGCGCGTGATAAATTTATGGCCGAGCAGGATGATATTTATCCGGGATACGATTTTTCTTCGCACGTTGGCTATGGTGTGGCGAAGCATCGGGCAGCTATTGACAATCTGGGCGTAACACCACTTCATCGGTTGAGTTTTGCGCCGCTTGCTAAATATGCTAGTGTTGAGTCGAATTCGCAAAATGCGTCTGGTGAAGAGTCTAAAAGCCAACAAAAAGACACGACGCGTCAAATTGGCGATAAAGGTGAACAGGCGGCGGCAGATTGGTTGGTGGCGGATGGCCATGAAATTATAGAGCGGAATTGGCGAACTCGGTATTGCGAAATTGATATTGTTAGCAAAAAGGGTGATGTTTTATATTTTACAGAGGTCAAATATCGTAAAAATGATAATTTTGGTGACGGCTTGGCGGCAATTACAAATAAAAAACAGCAACAAATGCGTTTTTCTGCAGAGATGTTCATTGCTAAAAATGCGCAATATGAAAGCTGTGATATGCAAATGCTGGCGATTTCTGTCGACGGAAATCCGCCCGTAGTTGAAGAGTGTGTGGTGTTGGTATAAAAAATAGCCCCATTCGGGACTTAATAACTTCCAGTGAATAGTGACAAGCAGATGAAGATATAAGATTAGATGCCTGGTGTGACATCAGTTCTATATTACTGTCTGCTTGTCACTATTGGCTAGCCCTATTAAGATAGGGGGATAGGCGTGCCAGGTACCACCTGATACAGTATCTCAGGAACAACCTTCTTCCCAGGAGCGTCTGCCCTTACGAAAACGTTTCCGGTATGGATGCCTTTTACGATAAGGTCCATCTGCAATACAGTACAGCCATACCAGTCTTTACAGGAGCCCACCTTATCTAGGATGATATGTTTTGCTCCAGGGATGCGAATTCGGTTCGAGCGGCCTTTGATGACGTCCTCTAGAGTAGTGTCGGCGTAACGCTTAACTACGTAGAACTCGTAGGAGGTTTTGTTCCTCCTCTTGCTCTTGACGGGCAAGACGTACGAGTCATCAGTCTCGTCAACGCGAATGGTAGTGGTTCCATCCTTGTAGTAGCTCAGCTCAAGGCATCCGTAGTTTAACTCTGCGGAACATGACGTCAGCTCAAAGCCGCCGTATGACTCACGAGTTGCCGACAGAGTGTAATCAGATCCGTTCGGGTTAGTGGAGGTGAGGTCGAGCTTGACTCCATCTTCAGTAGAGAAGGTAAGGCTCGCTAGGCTCTCATCTTTTGTCTTGAAGTTTAAGAACTTTTTCACTCCCGCAACCTTTGGCTTAATTACTGGGTCGAAAAAGATTAGGACGTTCCTATTCTCGAAAACGAACGAAGCCCCCATCACGTGAACAACGACTATGCTTTCTGCTCGGGCAGTGTAGACGGTCTCGGGATGCTTGCGGTTGAAAAGCGCCATTTTGACACTCCTTTCTTCCTTCTCGCGGCGACTGTCACCATCTTTGCCTTTCGACAAAGAACTTCATGCTTGATCGTATAGCATGAAACGAGATTTCAATTGTCAATCAATTTTCTCTCAACAATCAAAAACTCGCTTCATGCTTAAGTTTCGTCTTAATCTAATCATCTGCTTGTCAAGGTGCGCTTTCGGACAAGGATTTGCTCAACTTGTCGACAAAAGCTAATATATATATCACTAATAGGATAAAATGTCAATAGATTTTGTCAAAAATGTGGCATAATATATCACAGTGTTGTTTACAAAGCAGAGAGTACGCCCATCTTATCTCGCTCAATCAGCTCGACGCGCGCTTTAATTTCTGTAATTCCCAACTTAATCGTTCTGGCGAGGGCTGGAATATTTTCCATTGGTTCAAAGAACTGTCGGAAGTCGTTAAGCTCACTAGGAGTTAGTAGCGCTGTAGCCGCATAGCGAATGAAATCGTCGTAGCTTTTATCATCGCCAAATTTCTCCTCAACCCATGACCAGTTTTTCTTCAGCCAATTCCAGGCAATCTGGCGACTTTCTCTGGTGCGAATCAAATATACAAACCAACGGCTGGCGTCTTGTGGCCGAATAACGCTGGAATTTTTAATGTTGGCAAGGATTTTTTCTGCTGTTTCAGGGTTTTTTGTAGAAGTTAGTCCAATTGCAATATCATTCTGCAGGTCATTTGACGGCGTGTTTTTATATGTGACAAAGAGATTTTCAATCATCTCTGGCGTCTCGAAATGCCTTACATTTGCACTGATTAGTAAAGCGCGAATTTCTGTCGGTAAGTCCTCCAATTTATTGTTGTCGAATCGCGTTTTTGCCTCGTTCAAAACTTCTTTATCTTCGCTATATATCATTAATCCTAGCGCCGTGGTGCGTCGTTCACGATCGTCATCTGATTCGCCGGCTTTTTCATCCCAGCCTAATTCCTCAAATGTGGCGCGTGCGAATTCTCCAGAAATTTTCTTTAATGAATCTCGGGCAGTGTCATTGTCGTCTACAAACTTCCGCAGTTCCGCCAGTGCGCCAGCCGCCATGCCGAAGACTTTTTCGTTGGTTTCAGATTTTAGCGATAGCGCGAGAGGAAGTAGTGATGCCGAACTATCAAGTCCAGCTCTGGCAAGTATCACCGAATCTTGTAGTAAGCAGATCTTATCTAAGGTTGGCAATTCTGTAATGTTTTTCAATAAATATTCGCGAGCGGATTCGTCATATTTGGTGACGAAGTGGGCGCTTAAGCCGCAGTTTAATTGCAATGGTTTGTTTGTGGCAACGGTGATTTCTTTTTGGTCTAAAATCTCTGTATTAAGTGGTTGATTTGCGAACAGTGGAATTGGCCATAATACGTTGGATGGTCGGTGTTCACCAATAAAGAATCGCTCTTGACTTAAAGTAGCTGTGTCGTGGCTGCTTGAAACTGATACGACAGGGAGTCCCGGCTGGGAAATCCAAGCGTTCATTAGATTGACAATTGGCTGACCACTGGCTGATTCTAACTCTCGCCATAAATCATTCCCGACGGTGTTTTTATACGCAAATTTTTCAAAATATGATTTAAGTCCAGCGCGAAATGCTTCTTCGCCGATAAGTTTTCTGGCCATAACGAGTAGTCGTCCACCCTTGGCGTAAACAATTGCTGGATCGAACAAAGTGCTGATTTCATCTGGGTGATTGACGTCGGCTTGTACTGATTGTACGCCGTCTAAGCTGTCCCGCCTAAGTGCGGCTGTTACTTCATTTGTGGCAAAATCTTCCCACATACGCCAATCTGGCTGGAGCGCATCAATCGCTACATATTCCATCATATTAGCAAAGCTTTCATTGAGCCATAAATCGTTCCACCAGTTCATAGTGACGAGATTGCCAAACCATTGATGGCTGAGTTCATGTGCAATTACGGTCGCGATAAATCGCCTGGACGATTCTGGTGTCAATTCAGGATCTGCCAACAAGCAACTCTCTCGGTAAGTGATTAAACCCCAGTTTTCCATGGCGCCAGATGAAAAGTCGGGAAGAGCCACGTGGTCGGATTTTGGCAATGGATATTTGACGCCGAAATATTCGTCATAAAAATCAATCGAACGAGTAGCAATATCCAGCGCGAAATCTAGCGTATTTTCCTTTTGGGCAGGGGTTGCCCAGACGCTAACTTCAACTCCAGATTTGGTGCGGGCGGATTTTTTGTGCAATTCGCCAATTACAAAAGCAAGAAGATAGCTGCTCATTCGTGGAGTTTTCTCGAACGTTGTCGTGAGTGAATCGCCGTTTTCTTTCTGAGATTTTACGGGCATGTTTCCTAAAACTGTTATTCCTGGGTGGGTTATTAGCGTCAAATCGTATTCAGCTTTGGCGGCCGGCTCATCAACGCAAGGGAAAACCTCGCGGGCGTGATGCGATTCAAACTGAGTTGCAAAAAGCTGTTTTTTAACGCCATCGTGTGTGAAATAGCAAGGGTATAATCCGTGCATCGCGTCGGTGATTGCTCCGGAAAACTCGATGCAAATTGTGTGTTTGCCGTCTTTAAGCCCTGGCTGGGATAATTTCAATTCGTCAAATTTGTCATGAGAAAAATCTGCTGATTTATCGTCAATGGTAACTGATTTGATATCTAATTCTTTTGAGTGTAGTGAAATCGATTCGCCAGTTGACTCACCAGAAATAATAACTTTGCCGGAAAATTCTTTCTCTTCGGCGCGTGTTAAATCGAGAGTTAAATTGTAATGATTTGGTGTGAATGTGTCGAGTAGTCGTGGAACTTTAGTCATAGTTTAATTATAATACAGTCATGAGGGCGAATAAAATACGACGTCGACAAGTGGTGATTGCGCTGGTAATTCTGGTGGCTGGCGTGGCGGTTTGGGCTTCGCGAATTTCACAACCTGAACCTCAGACGATTCAGACCTCAACGCAACGAGAATTATTTGGTGCTTCGAACGCTAAATCGGAATTGGAAAAGATAGAAGTAAAAGGTCGTGCTCCAAAAACTGGATATTCCAGAAAGCAATTCGGCAACGGTTGGGGTAAGATTAATGGATGCTCTGTGCGTGAAGTTATTTTAGCGCGCGATTTGACGGATGAGAAAATTGATGAACAGTGTCGAGTGTTGTCGGGAGTTCTCAACGATCCGTACACTGGTCAGGTAATCCAATTTCAGCGCGGCGAAAAAACTAGCTCTAAGGTACAGATTGATCACGTCGTGGCTTTGAGCGATGCTTGGCAAAAGGGCGCACAGCAAATATCTCCAGAGGAGCGGGAAAAATTGGCAAATGATCCGCTGAACTTACTGGCAGTTGACGGTCCGGCAAATCAAGCCAAGGGCGACGGTGACGCGGCAACTTGGTTACCGAGCAATAAATCTTCTAGGTGCCAATATATTGCGCGACAAATTGCTGTGAAACGAAAATATCGCTTGTGGGTAACGGAAGCTGAAAAAAGCGTAATGTCGAGTATCTTAGAAAAGTGCGTGGAAGTAAATTGACAAAATGCATTTTTGTGATAAAATCACAGAATGAATCCTGAAGTATATCTTACTAAATTGTCGGTGAATGCTGATGAGGCTTTGGATCGGGCGGCTGTAGCTCACTCGGAGTCTGTTTTGGGTTGCGAGTTTACGGATGGCGCGAAAAAGGATTTAATAGAATATGTAGAAGTCATGAATAATTACTATGGCAGCGATGTATTTGCTATCGACATTTCTGGTGAAGAATTGTCATCTGGTCTTATGACTGTATGCTCTAACAGTGACGGCGAGATTGCTATAGAAGATCTTTTTGTTAGGAAAGCTGCGCGCAAGCGAGGAATTGGTCGGGCGGCTATTGAGGCTTTAGCTGGAGAATATCCGGATGCGTGTGCCGTCAAATTGTATTCCTTGAAATCCGCTGAAGAATTTTACCAGAGAATTGGATTTGACCAAATATCACCATCCACTAAGAAATGTTTATCACTTTGGCGAAAAGAATTGGATTGACAGAATAAGGTCTTTTCGCTACAATAGAAAAGTACTAATCCGGCCGGCAGGTCGGAGTTTTTCGTTTATGGAAGTTTGAAGCGGAAAAAGATATAATTAATAAGAAGGAGATAATATAATGGAAGACTTGAATATTAAGCAGTTGACGTTGGCGGTTCGTACGATTGCTGAGGAAAAAAACTTGCCAGAAGAAACAGTTTTGAGTGTGATTGAACAGGCGATTGCGGCAGCTTGGCGTCGTGACAATGGTACACGCGATCAGTTGGTTCGCGCAAGCCTGAATGTCAATAACGGGACGGCCGTTGTGTCAGTTGTGAAAACTGTCGTTGAAGAAGTTGAGAATGACGCCAACCAAATCGATTTAGACGAAGCTAAGGAAATAGACCCTAATGCTGAGCTTGGCGATGAAGTGGTTATAGAAACTCACAACGTAACGACGTTTGGTCGCGTTGCAGCCCAGACAGCTAAGCAGGTGATTCTGCAGCGTTTGCGCGAGGCTGAGCGTGAAGTTGTTTTGGCTGAATTTGAGGACAAAATTGGTACGGTTGTTATTGGTACGGTTCAGCGAGTCGAGCCGCGCGTTGTGCGAATTGAATTAGGCAAGGCTGTCGGAATTATGCCTCAGAGCGAGCAAATTCCTGGCGAATATTATGGTGTTGGTCGTCGAATTAAGGTTTATATTAAGGATATCGAGCGCGAAGGTCGCGGCCCGCAATTGATTCTTAGCCGTGGCAATGAAGAATTTGTGCGATTCTTGTTCAATCAAGAAGTTCCAGAGATGGAAACCGGCGCGGTTGAGATCAAGGCAATTGCGCGTGAAGCTGGCCGCCGAACCAAGTTGGCAGTTTCTTCGGCGCTGCCCGGCGTTGATCCAGTTGGTACGTTTGTTGGTGGTCACGGCGCCCGCGTTCAGGCTGTGATGAATGAAATTGGCGAGCAGGAAAAAATTGACATTATTCCATACGAGGAAGACGCGGCTGGATTTATTGCCAATGCGATGAGTCCTGCAGAAGTTTTGAGCGTAACTGTCAATGAAGACGAGAAGCGTGCAACAGTTTACGTTAGCGAAGATCAGCAGTCGATAGCGATTGGTCGTGCTGGACAAAATGTTCGCTTGGCAAGTCGGTTGACTGGCTATGAGTTAGACATCGAAGCGAAAGCTCCCGTTAAAGTGGAGCCAAAACCTCGAAAGAACATTGAGGATAGTTTGATGAGCGTAGTTGAGGAGGTGGCAGAATAAGCTGCCTTCTGCAAATCGCCGAAAACGAAAGGAGGGCGATATGTCAGAAGATTTTTCTGAGTTAGAATCTCGGCTGACGGAAACGGCTCGTGCTAGTTTGGGGCGGGCTGGTTTCCTGGCGCATAATGAGGGAAGTGAATATGTTGGCACGGAACATATTTTGCTTGGCGTGCTGGCCCAAAATTCGTCATTGGGTGCAAAGATATTGGCGGAAAACGGCGTAACTTTGGATCGTGCGGAAATGGCGCTGAATTTGACCGCGAAGCCACTGACGATTACTGTGGTGAAAAAAGGATTGAGCGCTGAAGTTGTTGAATTGATAAGTATTGCCTGGCAATTGGCAGCTGAGTTTGGGCAGGAAAAAATTGGCACAGAACATATCGTGTACGGAATGTTGCAACAGCACGAGGCACGAGCGACCAGATTGTTGCGCGATATGAATATTGATATCGATAATTTGCGTGGCAGTCTGGAGAGTGTGTTTGATAGGCAGCAATTTGAATCTCTTCAATCTGAGCGCAATTACGGGAGCAAAAAATCTGGCGATTTGAGGATTTTAGAGAAATTCGGCGTTGATTTGACGAGGCGCGCCAGCGAAGGATTTTTGGATCCGGTTATTGGTCGCGTGACAGAAATTCAGCGGATGATCACGATTTTGGGGCGGCGGAGCAAGAATAACCCAGCGCTGATTGGCGAACCTGGCGTCGGTAAAACTGCGGTCGTTGAGGGCTTGGCGCAAAGGATTGCTGATAATAAAGTGCCCGAATTTTTGAAGGGCAAGCGACTTTTTCAATTGGACTTGACGGCGATGATTGCGGGGACGAAATATCGCGGGCAATTTGAGGAGCGATTGCAAAAAGTTCTGGCGGTCGCCAAAAAACATCAAGAAGTTATTTTGTTTATTGACGAGTTGCATCTGTTGGTTGGCGCTGGTTCGGCCGAAGGTTCGATGGACGCGGCTAACGTATTAAAGCCGGCGCTGGCTAGAGGCGAGGTTCGGTTAATTGGTGCGACGACATTTGATGAATATAGAAAATATATCGAAAAAGACGCTGCGTTGTCGCGGCGCTTCCAGGCGGTAACGGTTAATGAGCCATCGCCAGAAGATGCGGTGGAAATGATGCGAGGTTTGAGCGGAAAATTAGCTAAGCATCATCAAGTTCAAATTCCTGACGAAATGCTGATTGAGGCGGTGGATTTGAGCCAGCGTTACGTGACGGAGCGATTTTTGCCAGATAAAGCGATTGATGTAATTGATGAGGCGGCTAGTTTATTGAAATCTAACTCACCGATAAAATTATCGCGTAAGGACAAGTTGGCTCGTCAAATTAAGCGATTGGCCGGAAAAATTGATGCAGCGGTCGAAGCTGAGAATTATGAAAAAGCGGCAGAATTTAAGATGCAAATGCGACAATTGGAATTGCAAGCTGAGGCATTGAAAGATGAAGCCAGTGATAAACCTGTGTTGACTGACGAATATTTGCGCCGGGCGGTTTCGGCGATGACGAATATTCCGATTGACAGATTATCGTTAAATCAGATGAAGGACTTGATTCGCCTAGAGAAGCGACTAAGCCAGAGTGTTCTTGGTCAGAATGAGGCTATTGAGCAGCTGGCGCGTGCGATTCGCCGCAATAAGGCTGGTTTGAGTCGTCAGAGTGGACCGCTTGGATCGTTTATTTTTCTGGGTCCGACTGGAGTTGGTAAGACGGAATTGGCACGAGTTTTGGCGCGAGAAGTTTTTGGTGGTGATGATAGCTTAATAAAGATTGACATGAGCGAATTTTCCGAGCGACACACGGCGAGTCGGCTTGTTGGTGCGCCGGCTGGTTATGTTGGCTATGATGATGGCGGGAAATTGACAGACAAGGTTCGTCGTCGGCCGTATAGCGTGGTGTTGTTCGATGAAATTGAAAAGGCACATCCTGACGTTCTGAATTTGCTTTTGCAGATTTTGGAGGATGGCAAGTTAAGCGATTCTCACGGACGAACGGTGAGTTTTCGGCAGACGATTATTATCTTAACGAGTAACGTTGGCGCTGAGCAAATGATTCAGGATTCGGAACTAGGATTTGGTTCGTTTGGCCAGAAAAAGTCGGCTAGTGAAAATCGTCACGAGAAAAATTCGCGTGCCGCCCTGCGTGAGCTTGAGGAATTTTTGCGTCCAGAATTGATTGGTAGATTTGATAACGTGATTACGTTTAAGCCGCTCTCTCGTTCGGTTGTGCGAAAGATTTTTGACAATCTTACGTCCGATTTAATGAAGGCTATTGCTGGGCGTGGAATGACGCTTGATATTACTTCTTCGGCGAAGCGTTGGTTGATTAATCGAGGATTTGATGAACAACGCGGTGTGCGAGTTTTGAGGCGAACAATTCAGTCGGAATTAGCAGATCCACTTAGTGATGTTTTATTGTCTAATAAAGCAAAACCTGGCGACGTTTTGGAGGCTAAAATTGATAATGATAAGGTGGTGATTAATGTCAAGCGTGCGTAGAATATTTAGCGTTTTAGCGACGCTGATGGTAATTGTTATTGCAATTTTTGCGGTGTCAAATCGTCAGCAAATTATTGATGAAATTACTCTGTGGCAATATAAGCCAAGCGCGGAAATCGTCGCTATTGCTGACCGCGTGAAAATGTCAGACACTGGCAGAAAAATGTTCTATGTTTCTAATCCGCAAATCAAATCGGCAAACGAGTTCAACGAAGATTGTCGGCGTGTGGAAAAGGGAAGCGCAATTTTGGGCTGCTATAATCCGTCGTCTAGGGATATTTATATCTATAACGTGACCAATTCTGAGCTTGACGGCGTGAAGGAAGTGACGGCGGCGCATGAGATGTTGCACGCTGCTTGGGAAAGGCTGAGTGAGTCGGAAAAATCTCATCTGAGCGAACTTCTGGAAAAAGCTTATGATAGGGTAAAAAATAAGAAATTGTCCGAGCGGATGGAGTATTATGATCGTGCGCAACCTGGAACGAGAGCCAACGAGCTGCACTCAATTTTAGGGACGGAATTTGCCGATTTGGGCGACGAGCTGGAAGAATATTACCGACGATATTTTACTGATAGATCTGAAGTTGTGAAATTGCACGCGCAATATCAAGAAAAATTTGAGTCCAGAGAAAATGAAGCACAGAAATTAAGTGAGTCGTTGAAGGTCCGAAAGGAAAAATTGAATAGAGAATTATCACAATATTCAACTGACTTGGCGGATTATAATAGTCGTGTGGCGGACTTTAATCGGCGAGCGGGCACTAGCGGCGGATTCTTGTCGCAGAGTGATTTTTATAGTCAACGCCAAGCTCTGAAGACGGAACTCTCAGAGTTGAACGAAAGGCGTGCCAATTTGAATTCTGAAATCAATTCTTACAATTCTGATGTTTTGCGGCTCAGGGAATTGGGCGTGCAGATTGATGAATTGAATAAAAGTTTGGATAGTTTGGAGGGGGCGAAATAATGGCGAAGACTCGAAACCAATTTGTTTGTCAGCAGTGCGGGACTAGCTTTTCAAAGTGGGCTGGTAGGTGTGAAAATTGCGGGGAATGGAATTCGCTAGTCGAGCAGGTCGTCTCTTCTGGCGGATCATCTGTTGTTGATAAGTCGGCTGGACGCGGTAAAGCCTTGAAAACGTCTAGTATTCGTGAAGCTGCCTCCGAGTCTGGATTAGAAAGACTAAGCACTGGAATTGATGATTTAGACGTGGTTTTAGGCGGTGGATTTTTGGTTGGCGGCGTGGTGTTGGTGGCGGGTCAGCCAGGAATTGGGAAAAGTACGCTTTTGGCGCAAGTCGCTTCTTATATTGCCAAGTCAAAATCCGTGCTATATGTGAGTGGCGAGGAGTCGGTTTCTCAGGTCAAGCTTCGTGCGGAGCGCTTGGGGGCGGCTGATTCGGAAAAAATGCAGCTGGCGTCCAGTAATAGCGCGGAAGATATTGCGGCGTCAATTCAGCAGGGCGGATACGATTTGGCGATCGTCGATTCTGTTCAGACGATTTCACTTAGCGAAATTTCTTCGGCTCCTGGGTCTGTTAGCCAAATCACAAACTCATCAAATGTAATTATTCGTGCTGCCAAAGCTTCGGGTACGGCGGTTATCTTGGTTGGTCACGTCACCAAAGAGGGTTCGATTGCTGGGCCGAAAATATTGGAACATTTGGTGGATGTAGTGCTGAATTTTGAGGGCGATCGATATGGTGGTTTCCGAGTTGTTCGGGCGCAAAAAAATCGATATGGTTCGACTAATGAAGCGGCGATTTTTGAAATGGACGAGCAGGGTTTGAGGATAGTGAAGAATCCGTCGGCCGAGCTTTTGGCGGAGCGTCAGAATCTGGACGGGTCAATTGTGCTGGCGACCATGGAGGGTGCACGTCCGCTGCTTGTTGAAATTCAGGCGCTAGTTAATCCGACGAATTTTGGCTATCCTAAGCGCACGGCGAGCGGTTTTGATCTAAATCGATTGAATCTGTTGGTGGCGGTTTTGGAGAAACGAACTAAGTTAAAGTTGGCAGACAAAGATATTTATGTCAATGTGGTTGGTGGACTAAAATTAAATGATCCAGCGGCCGACTTGGCGGTGGCGATGGCGATTGCCAGTGCTAGTGCCGGGCGAAGTCTGGATGAGGGTGCTGTGGTATTCGGTGAAATTGGCCTGGGTGGTGAAGTGCGCTCGGCGACGAATTGGCGGGCTAGGATTAAGGAGGCAAAGAAACTGGGCTTCACTTACGCGCTCGCGCCAAAAGTTCATAAAGATAAATTCATAAAAGGCGTCGGTAATATGCGACAGGCGCTGATTGATTATTTACAATAGAAAGGGAAAAATGAAAGATTTTTACGGATTAATAATAATTACAATGTTGCTTGGTTTGGCGGCTGAGGTGTATTTTTTGGCAAAGCCGCGGCGAAATCCGTCCATAGGTACGACGCCGATTTTGGTCGATACTTCCGTGCTTATGGATGGGCGAGTGACTGAGCTAGCGAAGACTGGATTTTTACTGGGAAAAATTATCGTACCAAGGAGTGTTTTGACGGAACTGCAATTATTAGCTGATGGTGCAGATCATGATAAACGCGAAAGGGCGCGATTTGGTATGGATGTTGTGAAGGAGCTTAAGGACATTTTGAAATCTTCTTTCGAGCTTTACGACGATAATATTCGCGTGCCGGAAGGTGTGGATTCTCGCTTGCTGAAATTGGCGAAAGAGATGGACGCGGCAGTGCTGACGCTTGACTATAATTTGAATAAGGTGGCGCAAGTTGATGGCGTCAAGGTTTTGAATATTAATGAGTTGGCAAAGAGTCTGCGGATGAGTTATTTGCCTGGCGATGAACTAGATTTGGAGCTGTCGCAGAAGGGGCAAGATTCACATCAGGCTGTTGGATATTTGAAGGATGGAACGATGGTTGTTGTTGAGAACGCCAAGCGTTACATCGGGCAAACGAAGAAAATTGAGATTATTCGAAGCTTGCAGACTGATGCCGGAAAAATGATGTTTGCTAAGCTTGTGATTGAGCAGAAAAAACCTGTAAAGCAGAAGACTAGCGTACTTAAAAAGCGCACAAATGGCCGATCAAAAACATCAGCTCAACACGAGGCTGAGCTGATTAATTTGGTAAATAAACAATAGGCTGTTATCTAGTTGACTTGAATGCTGCCAGTTGACGTGGCGGTGTAATATGCAGAGTCTCTTACAGTCACAGAAACTGTGTGTGTCCCCGTTGTGTCAAGCTCTACCGTAGCGGTCTGCTTACCACTTGAAGTGATTTCTGAGCTCTTAATACTCTTTCCGTCTACAGTAATTTCGATTGCCGATAAGCCCCAAGTTCCTGCTGTAACGTCGACACTTATAGTATATTTCTTACCGCTGTTGGTGTATGATATTGATCCAATTTGCGGCTTAGTGT
>CAUUDX010000005.1:0-25182 GCA_963544125.1 uncultured Candidatus Saccharibacteria bacterium
AAGACGACGAATATGACACTGAACTAACTCGTCTGGCGGAAAATGCTGTTGAGCGCGGTGTTAATGAAATTGGTTCAGGCGAGGAAAATCGCGATGGTGATTTCTCTGTAAAGAAGAGTAAAACTAGCGCGGAATCAAATCGTGCGAAGAATCAAGCTAGAAAGAAGAAAAAGGCTCAACGTCAGAACCGTAAGAAAAATCGTAAATAGTCAGAGAATTAGGCAATGAAACATACAGTTGAGGAAATTAGGCTGAAGAATGGTGCGCGTGGCTTGTTGATTGACGTTCCAGACGCTACGGTAATGAGTTTTCAGGTGCAATTTAGGGCAGGCAATAGATACGTCCTGAACAAAGATATTTACGAAACGGCTCACATTATGGAGCATATGGCGTTTGGTGCGAATGAAAAGTTTCGTTCGGAACATAATTACGAGCAGGAATTTACCAAAAACGGCGCTTATCACAACGCCTACACTTCTGACTATTCAATGGTTTATGAAGCGATTTGTGCTGACTTTGAATGGGATAGGATTTTGGAGCTTCAGAGGCTGGCTATTACAACGCCGCGATTTAACGCCGATGAACTTGAGGCGGAAAAAGGTAACGTCCGCTCTGAGTTGACTGGCTATCTTAATAATCACAACCGCGTGATGTGGCCGCGCATTCAGCAGGCGCTGGGTGAGGATATTTTGACGTATAATCAGCGCTTAAAAACAATTGCTAATATTGAACTGAAAGACATTAAAAATCATCACAAGCGAACGCATACTTTGAAGAATATGCGATTTGTGGTGGCTGGAAAAATGGCTGGACGAAAGTCGGCAATTAAAGAACATCTTGAGGGCTGGCAATTAGAAACAGGTGAGCGATTTGTGATTCCTCGCGATGAACCGCGTAAGGCTAATCCGGTTTTAGTCAGACGAAAAGAGGCGACGAATTTGACGTTTGGCTGGTCAATGATGATTCCGCGCGAGTTAAGTGACGAAGAAGTCATGGCTATGAATGCATTGAACCACATATTGACTGGAACGATGAGCTCGAGGATTTTTGGCGCGGCTCGTAAAAAAGGCTTGGCATATAGTATTTTTAGCGACACGTCGATTGGATTTTACGATTCCGCTTGGGATTTCGGTGGCCAAGTAAATGTTGAAACTGCAGAAAAGCTCTTTGACATCATAGTGAGAGAATTAAAGAAAGTTTTGGCTGGATCTATTTCTGAAGAAGATTTGGAAAGTGTGAAGTCATATTCGTTGGGTCGTTATCAAATGGGTGCTCAAACTGTTGGTCAAGTCAGTAATTTTTATGTAGGTCGATATTTTGCCGATGATTTTGTTCGAGATTATGCTGCGGTTCCGGACTCTATTTTGGCGGTAACTCCTGATCAGTTGATTGAAACGGCACGCCAATTTTTTGCATCCAACACATGGACGTTGGCAGCAGTTACTTCGGAAGAAAAAGAACTATTAACAAAGCTGTACGATAAGCTCGACAAGTTGTTCTAGGATGTAATCGTAAATTGCCCGTGATATAATCAGGTTATGAAAATTGTCATTGCTGGTTACGGTGTTGAAGGTCAATCTAATTTGCGGTATTTTCGGGAGAAGTTTCCGGAAGCTGATTTTTTAGTGGCGGACGAGCGTGAAAAAGTAGATAATTTGCCAGAAAATGTGGCTTATCAGACAGGATTTTCGGGGCTGGAGAACGCGAATTTAATCGTTAGATCGCCAAGCCTTCCGTCAAAAAAGATAAAGACTAGCGGTCGGATTTGGTCATCGACTAACGAATTTTTCGACAATTGTCTAGCGACTATAATTGGTGTAACGGGCACAAAGGGCAAGGGGACGACGTGTAGCTTTATCTCGTCGATTTTACGCGCAGCAGGTAAAACCGTGCATTTGGTGGGAAATATTGGCGTGCCGGCTTTGGATATTTTGCCAAAAATTGAGAAAAATGACATTGTTGTTTACGAATTGTCCAGTTTTCAATTGTGGGATTTGCAGAAATCTCCGCATGTTGCCGTGGTACTGATGATTGAGCCTGATCACTTGAACGTTCACGCTGATTTTAATGACTATTTGGCGGCGAAGGCTAATATTGCTAAGTTTCAAACCTCCAATGATTATGTGATTTATAACTCTAAAAACGAGTTCAGTAAGGTGATTGCGAACGCGAGTTTGGCACAGAAAAAGGAATATCCATTTGTTCTTTCGGACGATATAATTTCTGCGATTCGCTTGCCAGGGAAACATAATGTCGACAATGCTTGCGCGGCGATAGCGGCTGTGAAGTCGATTTTACCGAACGTGTCGGATGATGAGATAAGGAAGGGGCTTGGCGAGTTTACGGGGTTACCGCATCGATTGAAGTTTGTTGCTGAAAAATACGGCGTGAAATATTACGATGACAGTATTTCGACCACTCCGGGTAGTGCGATTGCGGCACTAAAGGCTTTTGTAGAACCGAAGATTTTAATTTTGGGCGGCTCGGATAAAGGTGCGGATTATTCTGAATTGGCACAAGAAATTGCCAGACAAAACGTACGATTGATAATTATCAATGGCGCAAATGCTGATGAAATTAGGAGAGTTCTGCGAGAAGAGAGCGTTTCTTGCGAGATTGTTCAATTGAAGATGGCGCAAATGCAGGAAGTTGTCAAATCAGCCAAAAATAAAGCGCAATCTGGCGATGTGGTGATTCTTAGCCCGGCGGCCGCCAGCTTTGATATGTTTAAGAGCTACAATGATCGCGGTGAGCAATTTGTCGCGGCAGTAGAAACTCTTTAATCTTGATAAATTTCTGGCTTTAGAACACCGATGTACGGTAAGTTGCGATATTGCTGGCGAAAATCCAGTCCATAGCCAACGACAAATTCGTTCGGCGTATCTATTCCGACATAATCAGCTTTTGCGTCAACTTCGCGTCGCGCCGGCTTGTCTAAGAGGGAGCAAATCTTTACGGACGCAACTTTTTTAGTGGCAAATAATTCTCGTAGTGCCTGGGCTGTTCGGCCGCTGTCAATTATGTCCTCAACTATCAACACGTGTCTATCTGCCACATCAGTATCCAAATCCTTAATAATTTTCACTGTTCCGGAGGATTCCATACCTTCGCCATAACTGGAAACTGTCATAAAATCAATTTCCACATAGCAATCCATCGCTTGTATCAAGTCGATCATAAACGGTGCTGCGCCACGTAAAATACCCACAACAACAGGATTTTTATCGTGATAATCCTCGGTCAATTTTTTCCCAAGTTTTTGAACTGCAGTTTTTATTTCTTTGTTCGTAAATAGAATTTTCTCAATGTCTTTATCCATCACTTTATTTTAGCAGAGAAGTCGCTTCTGAAAAATGGTACAATAATATACATGCAACCGCTAAAAAAGAAAATTGGTGAATTGGAGAAGGAAATTGAGCAGGCTAAAAAGGCGCTGAAGTTTTCTGATTTGGAGCGGAAATTGGCGGAGTTGGATGATCAGTTAAGCCAGCCAGAAATTTGGAATAATCCTGATTACGCCCAAGAATTAACGAAACAAGCCGCCAGTCTTCGTCAGACAGTTGAGCCTTGGCAGACTTTGACAGTGCAAGTTGGCGATATGATTGAGCTGATGGAGCTTGGTGATGATGATTTATTGCCGGAATTCCAAGCGCAAGTTGAAGCGATTGAGAAGAATTTTGATAGGCATAAAACCGATTTGTTGTTTTCTGGAAAATATGACAATCGCTCGGCAATTATGCGTATTTCTGCTGGAGTTGGCGGATTGGATGCGCAGGATTTTGCGGCGATGCTAGAGCGAATGTATCTACGCTGGGCGGAAAAGTCTGGCATGAAAGTTGATACGCTGGAACGCTCGACAAATGACGACGCTGGAATTAAAACCGTTGTTTTGGAGGTGTCTGGATCTTTTGCTTACGGAAAATTGCGGTCGGAAAATGGCGTGCATCGTTTGGTGCGATTAAGTCCATTTAATGCGGACAATTTGCGGCAGACTAGTTTTGCACTCGTTGAGGTTTTGCCAAAAATTGACGCGCCTGATGAAATATCAATTGACCCGAATGACTTAAGAATTGATGTTTATCGCTCGGGCGGCAAGGGCGGTCAAGGTGTAAATACGACAGATTCGGCTGTTCGAGTAACGCATGAGCCGACTGGAATTACGGTGGCTATTCAAAATGAACGTTCGCAGATTCAGAACAAAGAAACGGCACTGAAGATTTTGCGATCAAAATTATTGGCTATGAAATTAGAGCAACATGCCGAAGCTCTGTCTGATCTTAGGGCTGGCGAATCGGCAAACTGGGGCAGTCAAATTAGAAATTACGTTTTGCACCCGTACACATTAGTTAAAGATACGCGCACAAAGCATGAAAACCGCAACGCTCAAGGTGTTCTGGATGGCGATATTGACGAATTTATCATGGCGTATTTAGAACAAAATGCTGATTCTAAAAATATTTAGCTTATGGTATAATACTATTAATGATTCTGTTAGATAGGGTAACGAAGAACTACGGAAAAAATAATAAGCCGGCATTGAATCGAGCAAGCATTCATGTTGGCGCTGGCGAATTTGTGATTATTGTTGGTACGTCGGGTGCTGGCAAATCGACACTTTTGAAGCTTTTAACTAGGGAAGAAAAGCCAAGCTCTGGAAAAATTGTGGTTGGTGGAATTGATTATGACAATTTGAAGGACAAACATATTCCGCTGTTGCGTCGTAAAATTGGCGTGGTTTTTCAGGATTTTAAGTTGCTTCCGAATCGAACGGTATTTGAAAATGTGGCGTTTGCGCTAGAAATTGCTGGGATGACAAATCGGGAAATTAAGGCGACTGTACCGAAAGTGATCGAGTTGGTTGGTCTTAAGGGGAAGGAAAAACATTTTCCTCATCAGCTTTCTGGTGGTGAGCGTCAGCGCGTGGCGATTGCGCGTGCGGTGGTTCGTCAGCCGAAGATTCTGATTGCAGATGAGCCGACTGGAAACTTGGATCCGAAGCACAGCTGGGATATTGTTCGCTTACTGGAAAAGATTAACAAGTATGGTACGACGGTTATTTTGACGACTCACAATGTGGAGATTGTTAACAAATTGAAGCGACGTGTTATTACAATTGATCATGGTAAAATCACCTCTGATCAGGCGAGAGGGAGTTATAAACAGTAATGAAATCAGCTAATAAATCCAACAAGAACAAAGAAGCTATCCGTATACGTCAGCGTCGACGAGGTTGGTTGACATTTGTTAGAATGTGTCGATATGGCATCAATAACTTTAGCCGTAATGCCTGGTTAACGATTGCTGCAACTGCAGTGATGAGCGTCACGCTGATTATCGTGTTTATAACATTGTCAGCGCGCCAGGTTCTGGTTGACACTGTTTCAAATGTCTCCAAGCGTGCCGATATGTCAATTTACTTAAAGGGCGACACGCCAGAAAAAACGATTAAAACGATTAAATCTCGAATTGAAAAATTAGATAATGTCGATAGCGTTAAGTATATTTCCGCAGAAGAAGCGCGCGAAAAGCAGGCTGAACAATATAAGGACAATCCAGACACGCTTGAGGCAATTCGCGAGTCTAGTAATGAAATGTCGGCGACGCTTCGTGTTTCTGTGAAGGAACTGAATAATCAGCAATCATTAAATAATTTTGTGAAAACTGATGATTTGTATAAAAAATATAAGGATCCTAACAGGGAACCATCATTCTCGGGTGAACGTCAGCAAGCTATTAAAACAGTCGGCAATTGGGTAAGATTGGCGAGTATTGGCGGCTCGATTGCTACGGTCGTTTTCGTGGTAATATCATCGCTTGTGGTGTTTAATACTATTCGTATGGCAATTTTCAATCGCAAGGACGAGATTGAAATGATGAAATTGATTGGCGCAGAACGTAGTTTTATCAGGGGTCCATTTATTGTTGAGGCTATAATGTATGGGTTTATCGCTGCAATTGTCGCGACGGTGGTTGGGTATGGTCTACTATTTTTCGCCCATGATCCGATGGTAAAATATGGCATTCCTATCGATAATCTTCTGAGTCACCTAAAAATGTACGGCGCGCTGATTTTCTTAAGTATGATTCTGGTTGGCGCGGCAATTGGCGTGGCGTCATCTTGGGTGGCAACTCGCAAATATCTTAAGTTGTAAAAGTCCTTGACATGCTGATTATGCTTATGCTAACATAGACGTATGAAACTACGGTCCACCACACCAGTTTCGGCATCATTAGTCAGCAGAGCGTCTCTGGTGGCGATGTCTGCATTGCTCGCTGGATCGGGCATTTTTGGCTTGGCATCACACGTATTAGCCCGCGACTATAACGCCGAAATTCAGGCAAAACAACAAGAAGCAGACAACTATAATTCTGAGGCTTCACGCTTGGGTGAGATGGCTGATAGTTTGCAGGCGGAACTCGATAAGATAAATGGACAAATATCAGCTATTCAGACACAGATTTCTGATAGCCAGAAGAAGATTAATAGCCTTAATGATCAGATAAAAAAGAACGAAGAGCTAATTAAGCACAATCGTAAAGCGATGGGGCGAATTTTGGCGGATTTGTATGTTGATGATCAGATTTCTCCGCTGGAGATGCTTGCTAGCTCAAAGAATATTAGTGACTATATTGATAAGCAGGAACAGCGTAATTCTTTGAAAACTTCATTGAATGATAAGATCAAAGAAATTAAATCTTTGCAGAAAAAGCTGGAAGAGAATAAAAAGTCTGTTGAGAATACGCTTCGCGACCAAGAATTGCAGCGCAATGCGATGGCAGCTAAGCAATCTGAAAAAGCAAAGCTGATTACTGATACGAAGAATGACCAAAATAACTACGCAGCGCTAGCTCAGAAGCGAAATTCTGAGGTAGCGAAGTTGCGAGAAGAGCAGGCTGCGGCCAACCGACGAGCTCTTGGTGGTAGCAATGTTTCGATTCCGGGCGGCGTACCTGGTGGCGGTGGCTATCCTGGTGCTTGGGCAAGTGCACCCCTTGACGCTTACGTTGACCCATGGGGATTGTACACACGTGAATGCGTGAGCTATGTGGCTTGGAAAATTCACAGTACTGGACGATATGTTCCGCATTTTGGTGGCGCAGGTAACGCAAATCAATGGCCGTCAACTGCAGCGCGCTATGGTATTTCTAGCGGTTCAACTCCAAAAGCTGGCGCAGCAGCCGTGATGAATATTGGATATTACGGACATGTTATGTATGTTGAATCTGTCAATGGCGACGGGACAATTACCGTTAGCGACTACAACTTTGCTTGGGACGGTTTATATAGGTATTACACACGCTCAGCTTCAGGATTGACCTACGTTTACTTTTAATTAGCATAAAGTGATACGCAAAAACGCTCGTGTTAAACGGGCGTTTTGTAGTATAATAAGCATATGGTTACGGGAGAAAAAAGACAGCAATTAAGTTGGTTTTTGACGCTTGTTATTGTGGCTATTGTTAGTTTTGTGGCGGGAGCTCGCTCCGATGCGCTGTTTGCTAACGTGGCGTCGGTATTTGGCGTTAGAACTTCAAATAAGACAATCGATTTATCTAGTGTTCAGAAAACATATCAAGAGCTAGTGGCTAATTACGATGGAAAATTGGATACTCAAAAGCTAATTTACGGTGCCAATCGTGGATTAGTCGAAGCGGCTGGCGATCCACACACAGTATATATGGATCCTGATGAGGCAAAGGAGTTTGATAAATCGCTAAGCGGTCAAATTGGTGGCGGAATTGGTGCGGAGATTGGTCTTAGAAACGGCAAGCCGACGATCATAAAGCCTCTGGAAAACAGTCCGGCTCAGAAGGCTGGAATTAAGGCTGGTGAGGTGATTATTAAGGTTAATGATGAGGCTTCCTCTGATTGGTCAGTGGAAAAAGTTGTGAGTAAAATTCGCGGAGAAGTTGGTACGTCCGTTAAATTGACGTTATTAAGCGGTGGTCAAACGCGTGAGGTGTCGGTTGTGCGTCAGAATATAGTTTCTCCGGCAGTAGAGTCGGAAATTGATGGAGAAATCGGTATTTTGAAAGTTAACCGATTCGGCGATGATACAGTAAGCTTATCTAGGAAATATGCTTCGGAATTTGTTGAAAAAGGCGTTAAAAAGGTGATTTTGGATCTGCGAAACAACCCGGGTGGAACGGTTGGAGCTGCTCAGGGGCTATTGGGTATTTGGTTGGATAATCAAATAGCTATGACTGAGCGTCGGGGCTCCGAGATTGTTAAAACACTGCGTACGACTGGAACGCCAATTCTGGGCAATATGAAGACGGTAGTGCTTATTAATGGCAATAGTGCCAGTGCTAGCGAAATTACGGCTGGGGCGCTTCGTGAATACGGAAAAGCCACGCTGGTTGGGCAGAAGAGTTACGGCAAGGGAAGCGTGCAGATTGTACTTGGGTTACCTGGTGGATCGCAAATGAAGGTTACGGAAGCCAGATGGTACACACCAAAGGGTAAAAATATAGATAAAACTGGTATAGAACCTGATATAAAAGTTGATCTCTCTGCTGAGGACGTTAATAATAATCTAGATCCGCAGATGGATAAGGCTAAGTCGTTATAAAGCTTGTGTTTTTGGGATGGACAACATAAAATGGAGATAGTATGAACGGACAAAAAAAGAAGATTTTACTAGTTGAGGATGATATGGCTCTGTCTGCGGTTTATAGGTCGCGACTAGAGATTGAAGGGTTTGATGTTAGAGAGGCGAATAATGGTGAAGACGCCTTGTCTGCTACCGTTGAGTATCGTCCAGATTTGATTCTTTTGGACGTGATGATGCCAAAAATTAGCGGTTTTGATGTCCTGGATATTCTTCGCAATACGCCAGAAACTGCTAACGTGAGGATTATTATGCTGACGGCGCTTAGTCAGCCAAAGGACAAGGAGCGTGCTGAGAGCTTGGGTGTTGATGATTATTTGGTGAAATCTCAGGTTGTGATTGGCGACGTTGTGGCGCGCGTAAAACATCATTTGGGCATTCAGTAGAAAAGTAAATCGAGCGGAAGGCCAGCCTCTTAGGGGTTGACTTTTTGCTTGTTTTTTGGTATAAAATAGTTATATATGGAAAAACCAAAACCAACACAGAGCTCCGAGCAAGAACCGAAGACATTGGAAGACTATGTAGTTGCAGCTTTTCATGCCGATGCTGACCCAGACATTACAACATCTCCACTAACCGTTATTCGTAGTGGTCAAGACGGAAGGGATGTCAGACATGATGGAGAGTGGACTCCTGGTGATATGCTATGTTTGTGCGACACTGATTCCGAGGAAGGTATTAGCGAGTCTGAATTGTTTTTGAGAGTGCATAAGCCGATTGAAGTTAATGGAGAGTATGTTACTGCAACTAAGATTGTGTCATTGAAGAAGCTCCAAGGTAGAGAAGCAAATAAAGGTTTTGACGAATCTTATATTCAGGAGCTTTACGGAAAATCTACTGAGGAAATGCTTAAAGAAGGAGCGGAGGCTGCTGAGCAAGTTTGGCGGCAGAAACATTCGGGTGGCGAATGGAATAGTCTGTCGACTGCGGAGACGGGGCTAGATGGAAGTGATAGTCCAGAGCTAAATAGCTTTGATAAGAGAGTGCGAGAACTGATGAAACCTCTAGAGGCTGATGTAGACGGCGCGCCTTTTAAGGACGAACCTGTGAGAGTGAACTATGATCATCTATACGATCCGAATTATGTGCCGTCAAATAATGTAGAGGATGCTGCAATTAGAAGCCCGAAAGGCGTTTCCGTATCTGAGAATAGCTTTAATGCTGCGAAAGAGGTTATTGATGATCTAGCTACGAATCCATCGTTAATGCAAATAATTAATCCCGATAGGTCGCTTGACTCTAAAGCGCTAATAAATAACATTAGAGCTAGTCACCTTACGCGTTGCCGTTTGTTTGAATATTTAACCTCCAGTCTTGATAGGCTGGCGGTAGTTAATCCAGGCGCTTTGGCAGACAGAGTTTTTCGTAACTCAGCGGATAATCTAAAAGCTCCTAATTACCTCGGAGGTAATTACTATGCGAGTAAAATGCGTAGTCGTGAATATACTGTAGTGCTGGCAATTGCTATGATGGATGGCTCATTTAATGTAGACAGACAAGACAAAACGGTTACTCATTACAGGGGTGGCAAGGAGAGAAGTGGTATGCATAGGGATTCTGCAAGGGCACTCCTCGAATATGTAAGAAATAATTATTAAATATTAAAATAACTCCGTATTTACTGGAGCTATTTTAATAAAAAGTTTTTACCGATTAGAGAACAACAACTTGTGTTCGGCGTTCTGATTTACCAGTAAACTTGGTTTTTTTAACCGACTTGAAGCCAACTACGCCATCTTTTGCAGCGTGGATGGTGAAATTGCGGCTAACGTATGTACCGTCACCAGCGATCTTTGTGGCGCCAGTTTGGCGAACCAAGACCTGTCCAGCAGTGACTTTTTGGCCACCAAATCGCTTAACGCCAAGACGTTGACCAGCATTGTTGTGGATATTCTTACTAGAACCACCAGCTTTAACCTTTGACATTCTTTACTCCTTATAGTTTCTATAAAACAATCTGTTCTAGTTTATCGAAAATGAAGCCAGTTGTCAAGCGGTTTTGGCTATATCTGCGGGTTTTAATACCAATATTTCTCTGGCGACAACTTGATCTTCGCGGTAATATAAGAGATTTTTATCAATAATTTGCTGATATCCAAGTTTTTTAAGGTTTTTTATTAGAGGTAGGTGAGTGAATTTGCCTTCATGATTTTGCCATGCTGGAACTGCTATGCAAAGCGTTGTGTCTGGGCGAATTTGCGAGTGGATATTTCTTAGAAAATCGCTAATTATGTGATTACAATTTCCAACTACTTCGTGAAGTTTTTCTGGGCTTGGCGGTGCGGAAAACGGCTGACCTAAATATGTTTCACAAACAATTCGAGAAATTCGTTTCTTCTGTTCATCTGTTAATTTTACAGAGGTGGCGTCTGCCTGATGTGCTTGCCAAAAAGTGCTTGTTGAAAAAGTTTTTTCCGCCCAGTCCATATTTTCAGTCGTGTAAGATATCATCTTGTCACTCAAATCGCTGCCGTAAGCATTCACGCCGATAAGCGCAGCTTCTTGCAATACTGTTCCTGTACCACAAAACGGATCCCAGAGGTAATCGCCAGGTTTTGCACTGGAGAGATTAATCATAATTTGCGCAAGTTTAGGTGGAAGCATTCCCACGAAGGCGTCGCGCTTTGGTCGTCCGCGGTCGCGCTGAGTGTATGAATTGATATTTTGCGTGCCACGACCCTCGGCGATTATCAGATCTCCGTAGGAATTCCTGATTATGATAATCTCAATTTTTGTCTCAGATCTGCCAAGCTTGTTGTTGTGAGAAGTTGCAGTGGACAGCGCGGCGGCTTTATTAGGAATTAGACGCAGACTAACGCCAGATTTTTTCAGGTTATTTTTCAGGATAATTCCAATTTTCTGAATGTTGCGCGGGTCTATTTTATTGCCATAAAAACTTATTCCAAGCGTTATTTTTTTCTGGCTATGTGAAAGTTTTTTTGTGTACTTTTCAACAATGGTTTTTGACGCCTGGAGAAGAGTATGATGATCCGATTTTTGCGACTTTATCTTCATGATGACTTGTCCGCATTTAATCGTTCCACCGAGATTGTCAATTGAAAAATCGTCGCAATTAACCGTGGCGGCTTGGTTGGAGATTTTTTGGACGTTTTGAGAACCGTAAACTGCCTCTAATTCGGCGATAGAGATTTCTGGTTGACGACCAAGAATAGCTATAAACATGTCGTAATTATAACATTTATCGTGGTATAATGAAGGTTATGTTACCGAAGGTGTTGCAGCTGTTAAAATCGCCACGAGCTATTATGAGCGTTTTGACGTTGGTGGTTTTGGCGATAATAATTTTTCTATCTCGGCATGAGCTCGTGAAAGCGTGGAATCTGTTTTTGCATGCAGATTTGTGGCTATTATTCTTACTATTGCCGTTTCAGATTATCGTGTACTTCGCTGGCGGCGAGATGATTTTTTCGTATCTGAGAGAGAAGAATTTGATTCATCATATTTCCAGACTGGAGCAGACGAGAATTGCGCTGGAACTTAATTTAGTCAATCACATTTTTCCGTCGGGCGGAGTTAGTGGTATTTCGTATACGACGTGGCGAATGCATAAACTTGGCGTGAGTTCGGCGCGTTCGACATTTGCGCAGGTGATTCGTTACGTGACGGGATTTTTGTCATTGTTGATTTTGCTGGTGATTGCCGTGTTGGCGTTGGCTATTGATGGCAAGGTTAACCGCTACATTGTTGCCGCTAGTTTCTTGTTGATTATAGTGGTTTTGGCGCTGACGTTTGGTCTGATTTTCGTGTTCTCGTCGAAGCGGCGCATGCAGACGACTGCCGCTAAATTGTCCAGATTTATCAATGCGTTGGTGAAAATTGTAACTTTAGGCAAGAAGCGACGAGTAATGAAGTCAAAGAAAGTCGAAGAGTTTTTTGTTGATATGCAGGACGATTTTCAGGATTTGTCCAACCATCCGAAACTTCTAATAAAACCGATGATCTGGGGAGCTGTCTACACTGTTTTTGATGTGGCGATGTTTGCTGTAGCGTTTCTATCGCTGGGCGTTTTTGTTAATCCGGCGATTTTGATGGTTGGCTACGGCGTGGCGGGCTTGGCGGCGATTGTCGTGTTTACTCCTGGAGGCACTGGCGTGTATGAAACGATCATGATTATTTTCTTAAGTATGGCAGGCACTCCGCCAGACTTGGCAATTGCTGGGATAATTTTAACGCGAGCAATTTTACTTACTGGTACGATTATCTTTGGCTATATTTTCTATCAACACGCACTGATTAAATACGGCAAGCCAGATGATTCCCAGATTTAGTGTTAGCAATTTCATAGCAATTGTCAACCAGACTTTTGACGTGGCTTTTGCTGGAATGGTTGAAGTTGAGGGCGAGGTTTCTAGCTTCAAGTCTTATCCTCCGAAATACGCTTTTTTCGATCTAAAAGATGACGACGGGTTGGTGCGTTGTTTTGTTGGTTTTAGCAATTTACGCACGCCAATTGAAGATGGAATGAAAGTTGTCGTTCGGGCAATGCCGGCGCTTAGAGATAAGGGCGCCTTTAGTTTGAGTGTTCAAGACATCCGTCCTGTAGGTAAGGGCAATTTAAAACGAAGTTTTGAACTTTTGAAACAAAAATTGACAGTTGAGGGTTTGTTTAATTCTGAAAGAAAGCGTCCATTGCCGCAATATCCCCAGAAGGTGGCTGTTATTTCCAGTACGAAAGCAGCGGGATATGCTGACTTTATGAAGATTTCTAACGAACGTTGGGGTGGTGTAAAATTCGTAGTCGCCAACGTCAATGTACAGGGCATGAATGCCGCAGATCAAGCTGTGCGAGCGATTTCATATTTTAATCAAATGCCAGAATCTCCAGATGTGATTGTTCTGATTCGTGGCGGCGGTAGCGCGGAAGATTTGGCGAGTTTTAACGATGAGAAACTGGTGCGCGCGGTGGCGAGCAGTCGCATTCCAACAATGGCTGGAATTGGTCATGAGATTGATGAAAGTTTATGCGATCTGGCGGCGGACGTTCGTGCAGCTACGCCGAGTAACGCCGCGCAATTGTTGTTTCCTGACAAGCGAGAAGTAATTCGGTATTTGCATTACAGGTTGATTGATGCGAAAGATTTAATTTGCAGGGCTATCGAAGAACAATCACTTAATGCAACAATGTTGCAAAAAGAGGCGTTAAAACAATGGTCGAATCATGTGGATGTGGCTGTAAATGCAACATTGTCGCAACAAAAGATTATTGCTGAGTATGATCCAGAAGCAGCGCTGCGACGAGGTTACGCGATGATCAAGGGTGATTTACAGATTGGTAATATTGTAGAGATTACGACAAAAGATATAATTATGAAAGCGAGGATTGAGAATAGTGAACAACGATATGACAATTGAGCAAATGATGGCTGAATTAAACGAGCGAATCGCGTGGTTTCAAGGCGATGATTTTAATTTGGACGAGGCGAAACAGAGATTTATCGAGGCGAGAGAGTTGTCGGAAAAAATTACTGCCACACTGGAAGATATGCGACATGACATTGAGGTTCTTAGCGAGGATTTTAACGCTGAGTAAGATCTTTACATCAATTAAATCATAAGCTATACTTTAAATATGATTATGAGAAATAGAGGTGAGCGTGGCTCGGTTAACGGATGGATGGTCGGCACAATCGGCTGTCTAATATTGTTTTTGATTGCTGGATCTTTGGCAATTTGGGCGTACATGCAATACTCCCGAGAAAAAAGCAGTGTTGATAGTAAAGTTGCGATTGAAGTCGCTAAAGGGAAGAGCGAACAGGCTGAATCAGACCAGAAGAAATTTTCTGAAGAAGCGAAAAACCCGCGTATTGAATTTGTTGGTCCTGCTGAATACGGTCGCGTGTCGTTCATGTATCCAAAAACCTGGAGTGTGTACGTAGCAAATGACGGTAGCGACAGGGGTGATTACAAAGCTTATCTCCATCCCGTTTCAGTTCCTTCGGTAACTAATAAGTCTAGTCGATTTGCGTTAAGGCTGGAGATTATCAATAAGAATATGGATACGGTGCTGAACGATTATCAATCACGACTAAAGAAGGGTGAATTGACCTCGAGTAGCACTGAATTTAACGGAATTTCAGCAACTCGAATTGATGGTACATTTGAGAAAGAATTGCGCGGCTCTGTGGTTTTGATGAAAGTTCGCGATAAAACCATTCGCTTTTCAACTGACGCAGACACGTTTAAGCCAGATTTTCAGACTATATTGAGCACTGTAAAAATCTCTGAATAGAAAAACCCAGTACATATTTGCTATACTAGAATTGTATGGCAGGTAAAGAGTGGAGTGATGCTGATTTTGGGGGATTGCCGAGCGTTTTAGTGGCGGCACACGAGCTGAAAACACCGCTGGCTTTGATTAGGCAACTGGCGCTACTGTTGGACGACGATTTAACCAGTTCTGCGGATAAATCTCAGATTCAGCAACGAATTATTAGGACTTCTGAGCAGGCTTTGCAACTTACGATTGATTTGGCAAATTCGGCCAATTTAACACCGTCGTTATTTCCGCTTGAGCCGGTCAATCCATTGGCTTTATGCCAACAGGTAGCGATGGAAACGAGGTTCAACGCAATGCTTTACGGACGAAAAATTAGCTGGCCGAAGAGCAGTCGGAATAGTCAATTGATATTGGCGAACCGAACGCTGTTGGGGCGAATTTTAGCGAACTTCTTGAATAATGCGCTGGCGTATACAGAGGATGGATCGGAAATTAAGGTTTCGGTCAAGACAACGAAAGATACCGTGAGAATGAGCGTGCGGGATTTTGGACCGATGATGAGCTTGAAGGAATATCGACGCTTGCTGGATGAGATGGAAACACGAAAAACCGTACGAACAAGGCCAGAAAGTAGTGGATTGGGGATTTATGTAGCGAATCAATTTGCGCGAGCGATGAATGGTCGAATTGGGTTAATTCGCCATCGGGATGGGCTGACATTTTACGTAGAAATGCCAATTAGTCGGCAGTTGAGTTTAATATGAAAAAACTTCTGATTGTTGAGGATGATAAGAATTGGGCGGATATTTTGTGTAAATTTGCTGCGGACGTCGGGGCAGAATACCGAGTGGCGATTTCTGGAGCTCAGGCAATTGAAGTTATTGACAATTGGTGGCCTGATGCGGTGATTTTAGATATGTTGTTGGCGGGAGAAACGGCAATTGCGCTACTTAACGAACTGAGGTCGCACGCAGATTTGGCAAGTTTGCCGATCGCTGTTTGTACGAATATTGACGTTAAAATGGACGATTTGCGTCCGCTTGGCGTGAAGGCGATTTTGAATAAAACATCAATGCGTCCGAATGAGGCGCGGGCGGTTTTCAGGGAGGTTTTAAATGACGGGGCAGAGTGAGCGATTAAAGGCGATCGTTCTGAGGCGAATAAATTACGCTGAAGCTGACCGAGTTTTGCAATTATTAACCCCAAAAGGTCGACGTAGCGTAATCGCAAAAGGTGTGCGACGCGAGCGCAGTAAATTGGCGGGCGGAATTGAATTATTCGCGATTTGCGACGTGGTTATTCGTTCTGGTCGGGGCGATTTGGGGCTGTTAACTTCCGCTCGATTGTCGGCGTTTTATCGGCATATTCTGGAGGATTATGATCGGATGCAGTTTGCATATTCGGTGATGAAATTGGTTTCTTCGGCGAGTGAAAATATTGACGAACCAGAATGGTATTATGTGTTAAGCCAGGTTTTAGAGCAATTGAATAATCTCGCGATAAACCAAAAATTGATTGAAACGTGGTTTTATCTGCAGTACGCGAGTTTGTTGGGCGATGAGCTGAATCTTCGCACAGATGTGACGACAGCGGCGCTACTACCAGATAAAAAATATATGTACGACAATGCAGAGAAAGGCTTAAGATTGGCGGAGCAGGGCGATTTGGGCGCGGACGCAATCAAACTGTTAAGATTAATCCAAGCCAAGCCTCTGGCGAACGTGGCGCAAATTGGCGGGATAACTGAGGTTATAAACGATTGTTGGCTGACCGCCAGACAGCATGCCGCGGTGTAAAATTGCTCGTAAAATGGTATAATTTAGGAAATAATGTGAATCGCCATGTTGCCAACATGGAGAAAGGTTTTTCAATGAGTCAAGCAAAAATGGAAGATATTATTAGCCTGTGTAAGCGTCGAGGTTTTATTTATCAGGGTTCTGATGTTTACGGCGGTTTGTCTGGAACGTGGGATTACGGTCCGCTTGGCGTTCAATTGAAGCGCAACATCATGAATTTATGGTGGCGAATGTTTGTTGACGAGCGCGATGATATGTACGGCGTTGACGCGGCAATTTTGATGAATCAGAAAGTCTGGAAGGCTAGTGGACACGTGGATACGTTTGTCGATCCGCTGTGCGAAGATATGGTAAATCACCGCCGTTATCGTACAGATCATATCCTTAAAGATAATGGTGTTGACGCGGACGGTTTGACGATGGAGCAAATGGACGAAGTGATTGCAGAGAAGGGTATCAAAAGTCCCGACGGTAATCCGCTGAGCAAATCTCGCACGTTTAATATGATGTTTAAAACTTTTGTTGGACCTTCTGGTGGAGATTCAATTGAAATAGGTAAGGACGTAGAGGGGGCTATAGTACCAAAAGGTAAGACGATATATGCGTTGCAATATAATCCAACTTCTATAAGTTATCTTCGCCCGGAAACTGCTCAGGGAATTTTTACCAATTTCAAGAACGTTGTTGATAGTTTTTATCCAGACTTGCCGTTTGGAATTGCTCAGCAGGGCAAAGCGTTTCGCAATGAAATTGCGCCGCGAGATTTTGTTTTCCGTAGCCGAGAGTTTGAGCAAATGGAGATTGAGTATTTTGTCAATCCAGAAAAATGGCAGGAAGCGTTTGATGAATTACTTAAGGCGACGCATGAGTTTTTGGAGGCGCTAGGATTAAATCCTGATAATATTCACGAGTTGGACGTTCCGGCGGAAGACAGGGCGCATTACAGTAAGAAAACGATTGACATTGAATATGATTTTCCAATTGGCAAGGAAGAGCTGATGGGAATTGCGTATCGGACTGATTTTGACCTGATGAATATTCAGCGCGTCAGTGGAAAGAGTATGGAATATACGATCAAGGGGACGAATGAGAAGTTTGTGCCGCATGTGATTGAGCCGAGTTTTGGCGTCGAGCGGGCGCTGATGGCGATCTTGTCGAGTGCGTATCGCGAGGACGAGCAGAATGGTAGTAAGCGTGTTTATTTGGCACTTCCAGAGCATTTGGCGCCGGTTAAATTTGCCGTTTCGCCGCTACTTAAGAATAAGCCAGAATTGGTGGAGAAGGCGCGTGAAATTTACGCCAACCTATCTAAGAAAAATCCTGGACGTGTTATGTGGGATGACAATGGAAACATCGGTAAGCGTTATCGCCGTCAGGATGAAATCGGCACGCCGCACTGCGTGGTCATCGACTTCCAGACGCTGGAGGACGGCACCGTCACCGTGCGTGAGCGGGATACGACGGAGCAGAGGCGGGTGAAGGTTGAGGAGCTATAGATACTAGACATGAAAAAGTAAATTGGTTTTGAGGAGCGAAAATATTGACAAAAAATAGACCTGAGTTTGATAAAATTACATCGTTTGATGAGTTTAATAAATACTATTGGTATCGTGAAGAAATTTCACAGATATGCAAGTCATTAGGATTAGAGTACAAAGGTACAAAACAGGAACTCAATTATATTATAGAGCAATACTTTAAGGGTAATTTGATTAAAAAATCACCAATAAAAAATGAAAAGAAACAAGTTGAAAATATTACTCTAGATATGCCATTACTTGAATGTGGGTTTTCCTTTAACGTAAAATTTAGAGAATATTTCTCCGCCGTAACAGGTATTACACCTTTTAAATTTACTGCTGATATGGCTACTGCTTGGAGAAAAGTAAAGAGAGAAAATGATTTGAGTTTTACCATTCAAGATATGCTAAAAGTTTATTATGGAGAGTCAGATTATGCCAAGTATGATAATTCGGTTTGTCAATGGAATCAATTTTTAAAGGATTTTTGTGCAGATGAAAATAGCCGCAACTATTCGAATAAATTAAAAGTGGCTTCTATTCTTTGGAAAGAAGTTAGAAATTCAAAAAATGAAAAGATTTATTCAAAGAGTCTTTTGACTGAATATGCTGGTAAAATAAAAGGGTATCACAATTAAATAATCCCCAACGTGTTAACATCCAATGAGTAGTTAATCATGGATATTGGAAAGACAGAATATACTGTAGGTGAAATGGTATCAGCTATCTGGCATTCGGGTGTAGTATAATGACTCTCATGACAAAAACCACCAAAGGACATATCATCACGCAGAATTTAGATGGCACCGATCATCTGGATTGTCTGTATCGCATTTCGCTCAAAGCCTTGATTTACAACGACGTTGGGCAGATTTTGGTCGTCAAAGAAATCGATCGGCTTCGCTATCAGCTTTTTGATGCGTCGGACGAGATTTATGTTGAGCGAATTGATGCTAATCAAATTTGTTTTTCCTGTCGTGTGTGGACGGAAAATTTTGATTTTTCAGCGGGCGTTGATGCGGACGAAGTGATGTTTATGGATCCTGAAGAGTTGCGAATCCAAGAGAGTGAGTCGGGCGCGCCGCTTCGATATAATGTGCATTTGAAGTGGCAGAAATTGTGTAGCGCAAATAGTTTGCCGACAGAATAGTATTGACTTTTTCTATAAAATAGTATAGAATATCAGGCATGGAAAAGCATGCAGGCGGCGTATCTTTTGGTATTAGATTTATTGACTCTGGCAATGACTCAGAGGATTATTCTACTGTTGAAAGTCAGCGCTTGATTGGAATTTATGATGGCAATTGGTCTTTGGAGGAAGATGAAACTGTGAATGCGTCCATGGTGTTTGCTAGAAGAGTGGGCAATATTCGTAGTCATGGGAATCTGATAGAGGAGGTTCGTGGAATCGGCGAGAGAGAGGCGCAAGTGTCTATTTCAAAATGTCTGGGGATTAAAGATGAAGTGAAGGTGAGCGGTTGGCTATTAGTCGATCCTGTGTCGCATGGTGGAACTTCTTTCTTAATCAAATCAATACCAACTAAGCTTGTTGTTCCTGATTCTATCGAAAATAACCCTGACTACAACCAGAAGTTAGAGATCGTCAGACTTGCCTTGCGTGTCGGAGCTGTGGCTTTGCATTGTACAGGATTGTCGTTGGACGAACTTAGAAAATCTCCCGTTAAGCATTTTTCCTCGGATAAAGTGGATAAGTTCGTTTCTCGTTTCCATGGCAATGTGGATTTTGGCAGCGAGTGGAGAGAGTATAAGAAAATAGCCAAGGATTGTGTGGCCGAGGCTTAGATACGGAATTTACATTTAATATTGCCATTGTTATAATAACCATATGCATATTATTCTTGGTGGGACGAGTGGGCTCGGTTTAGAAATGGCGAAGCAGCTACGGGAACGTGGCGATCGCGTGCTGGTGCTGGGTAAAACTTATGATCCGCAAAAACACGGCGAGGGTTTTCCGCTTGACGTGTATTATTCGGATCAGGTAGAGGCGGCGTCGGCGCGAATCGAGCAGATTTTAAACGGCGATGATATTGATCAATTTGTGTGGGCGGCTGGATATGGCTGGCGTGGCAATTTTGAAGATCAGCCGAGCGTTCGCAGTATGGCGGAAGTTAATTTTTCGGGCGCGTTGCCGCTGGTTCAGTGGGCTTGGCGTAAGATGTCAACGCAAAATCGTAAATCTGTCTTGACGGTTATTGGATCGACAAGTAGCGTTAAGGCTCGCTCAGACGAGGCTGTTTATGTTGCCACGAAGCATGCCCAGGCGGGATTGGCGCGAAGTTTGGGAATGCAGGCGGATGAGCAAAAACTTCCAGTCAGGGTTGCGCTATTTTTACCAGGCGCTATGAAAACTCCGTTTTGGAATGGGCGCGATCTTCCGGCTGATTATATGTTTTTCAACGATCCGGCAAAAATCGCCACGCATATTATCAACGCGATTGATTGTCAGCAGCAACCGTTCCTGGAATGGGCGTTGCCAAAAGGCACGTTGGTTTAAGGCTTCCAAGGTGCTATAATTCAGGCATGACAGATAGTTTGAACAATGATCATTTTGGGGTAAAAATTGTAGTTATTGGTGGCGGAACGGGAAGTTTCACGCTGCTTTCTGGATTGAAAAAATATACACACAGCATTACAGCGTTGGTCAATATGGTCGACGACGGCGGTTCGACTGGCGTGTTGCGCGATGAATTGGGCGTATTGCCGGCGGGCGATGTCAGGCAGTGCTTGGTGGCTTTGAGCAGTTCGCCAAAGGTTCGTGATTTGTTCAATTACCGATTTGATGAGGGCAGCATGAAAGGGCACGCGTTTGGCAATTTGTTTATGGCGGCGCTGGAAAAGATGACAGGAAGTTTTGCTGATGCAGTTGAGTTGGCTAGCGAAGTTCTGGGCGTCAATGGCCGAGTTTATCCTATCACTCTGGATGACACGACAATGTCGATTAAGCTGAAGGACGGTACGGTTGTTGATGGTCAACATGCGGCTGAGTCGCTAAAAATTCCTCATGGGGAACGGCCATGGCTAGAGCTTAAGCCGCCAGCTACGATTAACCCGCGAGCTCGTCAAGCGATTTTGGATGCCGATTTGGTGGTGATTGCGCCGGGGCTTTTGTATGGCAGTTTGGCGCCAGCGTTATTGGTTCGAGGCGTTACTCGGGCGCTTGCTGAAACGAAAGCGAAGAAAGTCTATGTTTGCAATTTGGTCACCAAGCCGACGCAGACTGATGGATTTACCGTGGCGGATTTTGCGGATGAAATTGAGCGATTTTCAGGGGTGAATATGGATTATGTGCTTTACAATAACCATCGCCCGCCAGAGGAATTGATAAAGAAATACGCCCACGACGGCGAATATTTGGTCGAGTGGGATAAGGAATTGCTGAAGAAAAAGCATTATTATGCGTCGGGCAAGCGTTTGATTGCTGATGATGTGTGGGTCAACACGAATTCCAGTAGTGATCCACTGGCGGCTCAGCGTAGTCTTATTCGTCACGACGCCGACAGGGTAGCGCGCGAATTGATGCGGATTTATTTTGCGTAGATAACCGCTATCGTCTAGCTATTGCAAAAATTTATAGTTTGTGATATAATTTACAAGCTATATTATGAAAAGTAAAGGATCATTAGACAATATCACCAATCTTCAAAATCAAGGCGAAGTTGACTTTTCTCTTGAAAGGAGAGAATTGGCCATGGGATTGGTGGAGACATTTAGCGGAGATCACTTAACTCCGTCGCGTAAGCTGGCTGCGGAGATTATTATTGGTATGCCTGAAGGCTTAAGCGATAGGCAACGCATTGATTATATCGCAAAGTCGCTAGATGGCGCTTCTGAAGGGGTTAGTAAGGATGTAGTTATAGGTATAGTCGAGGACTATAAGGTCTTACAAGAAGCTTTTTTGTCGTACATGGAAGATATTGACGAGCATTCGCTGGCAGGAAAAGCACTAAAGCTTAAGGACAATCAAATGATTCCTGACGATTTAGATGTGGATGGCGACGATCAAGGTAAGAGCCCATGGGCTGAAAACCCATCAATTCCAGTGCCACATCTTGATAATTTGGTAAAGATATTCTCAACAAAAGGCGAGGGGGCTGAGGGCGTAGGTCTAGAAACTGCAATGATTGCTGGAGCTATAACATTATCTAATTTAAAAATTGCTCCTTATCATAGTGTGTTTGCGTATAAGTGTGCAGTATTTGCTGAAAATTTCTTAGCCCCAGTGTGTAGCATGATTGGGCTAGACAACTTGGAATCTGAGATGAAAGATGAAATTGGCGTTATGACGGGGCGTAATATTGGCGACGCTTTATATCGTAAAGACGCCTTGAGTAATGATATCGATTCGATTATGAATGAAGTGGACAGGGTTGTGTCGTTGCATTTTGGCAACAGGTATTCGACTGATCCTACGCGATTTGATTTCGCTGTAAGCAACTTTAATGGTACATTTTCTGAACTGTTAGGAAAATCAAATTTGAAACCTGCCGTAAATACCAATTCCTCACATAGTACGTTTTTTGGAACTGGTGTTGTAAAAACCTCAAATGGAACAGAACTAGAAGTAAGGGCTCGAGGCAAAGGTCGCGGTTCGTATTGTAAAAAATTACTACAGACGATAGGTTATTACGATAAACGCTCTCAACCTTTGAAAGATTCTGGGGAATTTCATCCGATCGACTTGTATGGCATGACGGTAATTTGTCAAGATAACGAACAGTTAGCTGATTCTTACGCGGATGCTGCGATTAAAGCTATTGGCAGTGGCAAGATTACTCCATATCCAGCTCCAGGACGAAAAAATGAATGCTTTGTCATTAAGGGTTCTCCAGACTTTCAGGAGAAGATTCGTCAGAGGATTGCTGATAAGATACCAAACGTTGATATGGAGATGTTCAGTTTCAAGGACAGTAACAGTGGATTTACTGATGCGAAGATTACAGGATTCTATGAAACTGGCGATGGAAGAATTCCGTATGCGCCATTTGAGATGCAATTTTCTACGCCAGATGCCCGCCTGGTGGCTCGTACTAGTAAAAAGGCGGCACACTTTTTCTTTAAGCTACAGAAAATTTATGGTGATTTGGTCGGCATGAGCAATGAGACTGCTGACGCGGTAATTGATATCTGGCAGCGTAAGCAAGATTATTTTACAAACTGTGCTGATGATGAAAAGGAATCTCACTTAACGAAACAAAGCCGTGAGCGCGTAAGTGAATTTTATAAAATCTATAATAAGATGAACAGTACGTCTCGCAAGATAGCCAGGCGAGCTATAGTTAGTGTATAATTACACTAATGACAACTTACTATACTGACGGCTCTGCTTCACCAAATCCCGGTCCAGGTGGGTTTGCGGTGATTCGTGATCTTCAACCGTGGATTTTGGGCTCAGAGGATGGCGACACTACTAATATTCGCATGGAGGGCAAGGCTTTGATTGCGGCATTGAAAGATGCTGACGGTGCGCCATGTGTGATTTATTCTGATAGCGAGTTTTGGATTAATGTTGTTACTAAATGGGCGCCGGGCTGGGAAAAGCGTGGCTGGACAAAGAAAAACGGTGATATTAAAAATCTGGATATTGTGCGCGAATTGTACGAATTATATTCGAATTCTCAGGCGGATTTGCGTTGGGTACGCGGTCATGAAGGTGACGAAGGAAATGAGATGGCGGACGAGTGGGCCAATCGGGCACGTGAAGGCGAAAGATTGACAAAATAACAGCTAGCGACATCTGATAAAAATTGCTATACTAGAAAAATGGAAGAAGTGAGGGAAACGACTGATATTTTTTTGTGGGCAAATCAAAATGACGCAAAGAAGAATGATTTACAGATAGAGCTGTTCTTATTTAATAAAAATTACACGCCGTATTTCATGCCTATAAAAGGCGATGTCGAGCAACAACTTAGGCCGTTGTTCTTGTTTGATTATATAAATCAGGTCAATTTGGGTGCAGGCACTGGATTAAGTGTTCGTGATTATGAGTTGAGTGAGTCGGAGGATAATGTTTTGTTGAGGACCGATCTGGAGAAGGTTGGACGAGCCGAGACGCTGATTCATCTAATTGAGCATGAGCGTCATGACATCGTGGAGTTCTCGGAGACTGAGCATGAATTCAAGCGCATGAAGGGGATCGTGGCACGATTTATTGATCCGAATAATCCTGATGCAGTATTTTATACGGTCAAGTTGATTCAGCAAGGGCAGACGCTGAAGAGCGCGTTGGCTTGGGAGTTTTCTGACGGCAAATTTGGTTCGTTTAATGCGGAAATTGGCTTTAAGGTTCCAGATGATAATCAAGTTTTGATTGTCGGTAAAGATATTTTTGCGTTTAATCCTGGAAAATTTGAGCGAATGTTTGGCTATGAATATAAAAAGCAGGTGATTGCTGATAAAAAAGTAGCGGAAATTGAGAAGGAATATAAGCTAAGTTTTCCAGAGGGAATGGATCTTAACGCGTTGGTGAAGGAGCGCAAAAAGACGATTAATAAATTGCAGAAATTGGAAATCGGCGCGGTTAAACAGGAAGATGTTTTGGACTATGCCGATGAGATGCAATTGGAATTGATGAGCGATGATAACGGCGCGATTATTATCATGGACGGCAATGATTTAGATATGTTCGTAAATCTCATCAATGAGGATTATATTGAGAGTAAAATCACGGGCAAGCGTTACGAAATTAAGTCGAAGAAGCTGCTCGGCGAGCCGGAAGGCGAACCGCCACGAGGCTAAAATGGATCAAGAATTAGCGCTGGCTATTTTACTGAGCGGTCGGTCGGCGTTGCTGACTGGTGCGGCTGGAACGGGTAAAACTCACCTGTTGAATACTTTTATTGCGCAGGCGCGAAAACGCGGTAAAAAGGTGTCGGTAACAGCGACGACAGGGTTGGCGGCAACGCATCTTGAGGGCAATACGATTCACAGCTGGAGTGGAATTGGTGTGAGTGATCATTTGCCGAACAATTTTTTTGAACGATTGTCAAAAACGC
>CAUUDX010000006.1:0-21664 GCA_963544125.1 uncultured Candidatus Saccharibacteria bacterium
CTCCCGCCGTAAGGCTTCGTAGGTTCGAGTCCTACTTCCAGCACCAAGATTGAATTATCGCCTTTTTAGGCGATTTTTTAGACGGGAAAGCATATAGTATTGACTTTTATAAGCATATGTGCTATTATATGAACATGTTTGAATTTACAAAATCTATCCTGGCATTATGGAATAGCGAAAAAAACCAAAGATTAAAACTACAATACGCTTATATCATGCTGGCTATAATTGGGCTGGCCGTGGCGGGGTTATTGACATTATTTAACGCCTCGTCAGCACACTTGGCTGCGTCAGCTTCAGGAATATTGTTCGTTACTTTTCTGGTCAATAGCATAGCGTGGGGAATAATAGAAGCATTTGTCACGCCAAAACTGCCAAAAGAAGCCAGCGCGACAGCCAAAAAATCCACTCGTAAAAAATAAACTCGGTTGATTAAACACGGCTTAATATGCTAAAATTAAGCCTGTTACGCCGCGATAGCTCAGTTGGTAGAGCGCATCCATGGTAAGGATGAGGTCTCGGGTTCAAGCCCCGATCGTGGCTCCATATAGAATGTAGATTCGCAGAGATGCGGATCTTTTTTAATTAAGACCAGCATTTCGTTGGTCTTTTGTTTTATCGAATGAGGCTATCTATCCTACAGACAACTTCAAAACTTTTTTCCATTAGCAGCGTTATATCTACCAACTATAAACGGCGCCTCACCGCAAGTTATCTCCAGATGAAGTTCTCTAACATAATCCCTCCAGTTATTCTCATCCGCAAGCCAGCTTCCTGAGCTCCAGTCTATCTGTCTATTCATTTGGCTAACGATATTTTTTGATGTAAAAACCTCAGCCTTGTCCTTTGTACGATTTTTTGCTCTTCTTTCGATTTGGCAATTCTATCACGACCAACACCGGCTCGCGCTCAACAGATAATTTCATCATTGCCTCGCATGGTCGCGACCCTAGAAATCCGAGTCGTCGGACGGCGGGCGAAACTTTTATTCAGCGACTCGAACCTCGTCTTTATGGCGTTTCTAATACTCTTACAACTGTCCAAAAAGATAATCTTGTTGCCGAGCTTCCGAAAGTCTGGCCGAACTTGAAAAAATATTAAACGAAACAAAATCCGGATTTGTAGGTTAGTATGAACGACAAAATAAAACTAAAAGATGCATGTAAAATCCTGAATGGTTTCGCATTCAAGAGCGGCAAATATGTCGATTCGGGAATTCGAATAATTCGCATTGCGAATGTTCAAAAAGGACACGTCGAAGACGAAAGACCGGTCTTCTATCCGAACTCCGAAGAATCATCAATTCGCGACTATATGCTGGAAGAGGACGATCTTCTACTATCGCTTACTGGAAACGTTGGGCGTGTTGCATTATTAGATAAGAGATGGCTACCGGCCGCACTTAATCAACGTGTCGCTTGCCTAAGAATCAAAGACGATAGGATCATAAAAGACTATCTCTACTTCGCACTACTTTCCGATAAATTTGAGAATGATTGTACTGAATCCTCGAAAGGCATTGCACAGAAGAATATGAGTACCGAGTGGTTAAAAGACTACGAAATACCTCTGCCAAGCGTACAAAAGCAACGAGAAATCACTTCTTCGCTAAAGCAGTTATCTATGATTATCAAGAATAAAACCGAGCAGATTCAGCAATTAGATATTCTCATCAAAGCCCGATTTGTCGAGATGTTTAAAGGAAAATATGATTTATTTAAAGTCGGAGAAAAGCTAAAAACAACATCGGGCGGTACACCGAAAAGTTCAATAAGCGATTACTATGACGGTGGCGATATTCCATGGTTAACGAGTGGCGAGATTAATTACGGAAATATTATCAAGCCGTCTTACTTTATAACGGAAAAAGGACTAGATAATTCATCAGCGAAATGGGTTCCTAAAAACTCGATTGTAATCGCCATGTATGGCGCTACAGCTGGAAAAGTAGGAATTGTAAGATATAAGACAACTACCAATCAGGCAGTCTGCTCTGTCTTACCAAACGACAATTTTAATCAAGAATTCATGCGCTATGCCTTCCAGGATATTAGTGAAGAATTAACTTCTAAGACAATTGGTGGTGGGCAGCCAAATATCTCTCAAACAATTATTAAGAATAGCTACATCGTCGATGTGCCAATTGAGGAACAAGAACGCTTTGCTTCTTTTTCAAAGCAGGTCGACAAATCAAAATTTGTGCTAAGCAATGAACTTACGATGTGCAACTTTTACATTCGTTTGATTCACGATCGCGTAATGCATAGTTGTATCAATTTGCGAGTGACCCAATAGCTTCTGGACTTGCTCGATCGGCATCCCCTTATCGATTGCACGCGTTGCCATAGTCCGGCGGAACTTATGCGGATGAACCTTATTTATGCCTAATTCGCGTCCTAAGCGTCTCAGGCGGATTTCTACGCCAGATATCTGTAATCTATTGTAAGGCGCATCAAGCGTCACAAAAAGGGCAGGATTTGTGTCAAAGCGGCTATTTATGTAGTCCATTAGATGGATTTTGGTTTTAGCGTCGAAATATACGCGTCTTTCTTTATCACCTTTACCAAAAACGATGCATTCGCGCTCTTCGAAATCTATATCGTCGATATTTAGTCGCACGAGTTCGCCAATTCTTATTCCAGTCGAATAAAGTAAATCAATTATCGCTAAATCGCGTAAATTTTTACATTTATCTCGCATCTTTTCAATTTCCTCATCGGAAATAACTTCTTTCACGGTTTTCGTGGTTTTGATTTTGTGGATACGTCGCATTGGGCTTTTGATGATATAATCTTCTTCTTCGAGCCATGTGAAGAAGCTTGAGATATTGCGACGGATATTATCAATAGTTGTTTTACTGCAATCATTTAAACCTTGATAGTTAGCCAAATATTCACGTATGTCGTCAGTTGTAACTTTCCTGATTGGATCCGTAATCCCATCTAGTAATTTCTCTACTGTAGTCTTGTAGTAAACTAGTGTTCGCTCAGAGCATCCTTCAATTTTCTTTGCGTTCAAAAACATCGCCAGGTAATTGCGGTTCGAAACACTACTAACTGACTTGGTTTGGCTGGTAAGCCGAGAAGTTAACACTCTCTGTAGTTTCTGCGACTGATTTGCGGTGAGATATTCGTCCATATCCACCAAAATGTATTTAATGGTGTCCTCCATTAATAGCTCCTTTCGTTAGGTTAGAACCCCCACTAACAAAAGGAGTAACTTTTTAGCCAAAATACTCCTGCATTAAACTATCAAATAGAAGTTGCGTTTTTTCGAGTGACTTTTGTATGGCAAATTTTGATTTGTCGACTTGAGTGACGAAGGTTTTGAATTCTTTTATTTTTGCCATATCTGGTACCGGTAAGGATACTTTGTCTAGCATGTAGCGTGTGATTTGGTTTATAGTTGTCGTCCCGGTAGATATTTGAGAGCGAAAAACTGGTAATTGAAAATATGTCATTAAATATGGATAATAAGCACTCCGAATAATCATCATAAAGGCACCAAAGCTCATCGTCTCTTCAAACTCCGGTATTAAGGCGACTTTTCCGACTAGTTTAGTGCTTCCATTCCTTGAACACATCAAGATATCGTTTGTTTTAACCATCTTTTTGTTATTTATTTTGCACTTAACACGAACAATATCATTAAGATCGAGCTGCATATCTTGGATATTGCTAGAACGTAGAACTATTGTGCCGTCGCTTGACACGTCAGAAGGCTTATATGTCAAACCATTCCAATATTCTGCTATCTCAGAGAGTGGCTTTATAGGGTATGATTCCATATTAAACATCTCGACAAATCGGGCTTTGATGAGAATATCAAGTTTTTCTAGCTCGTCATTCTTTTCATTGATAATGTGTTGTATTTTTTCGAGAACTTCTATTATATTTTGCTGTTTATTTATGAGTGGAACATAAATCGGAAACTCACATAGCATCGACAGCTTTAGATTGTCCCTAACACTACCGGACGCAACAGTTCGTATTCTCTTTATAGTATTTGGATTTTTTAGATAGAAATATAGATATTGCGGCAAAATTCTCTCATCCACCGTAAATACATTATATAGGGGGCTGACAATAACCCTATCTTCGTAATGTTGGTAGTCTACTGAACCGACATTGATTCTTGATGGGTTATAAGCAAAGGCATTCCTCGGAACAATTTTATATGTCTTTTTGTTATTACTTGCAACTTCCTTTCCAAAATAGTCGCGACAGAAACCATTTGAATTCGTAACGCTATATACAGAAATTTCTTCATCAAGTTTATTTCTGGCAGAATATTCTTTTATGTAATCGCCTAGCTTTTGCATAAAATTTACCCTACAAATCCGGATTTGTTTCGTTTAATATTTTTTCAAGTTCGGCCAGACTTTCGGAAGCTTCACGATCTAATTTCTTAATCTCTGCAATGATTTCAGAAGTTGGTGGATATTCAACTTTCTTGTATTCCACTTCTTTGTATTTATTAATCGTTAGGTCATAGCCGTTTTTAACTATCTCTTCTTTATCTACGAAGAAGGATTGCTCGTTGCGTTTACGATCTTTCTCACCATCAAGGTCTTTAAACCTTGCTAAAATATCTGGAATATCACTGGTCTTGAGCTTTGAGCGTTTATCATCAAGACTGTATCCGTCTATTTTCATGTTGTAAAACCAAACTTTGTCGGTTCTTTCATTACTTGAGTTAGTAAATACTAAAATCGCTGTAGAAACACCAGCATATGGCTTAAACACACCCGAAGGCATAGAAATCACAGCTTGAAGCTTCTTATTTTCGACAATTTCTTTCCTGAGTGCTTTGTGCGCAGAGCTACTGCCGAACAGAACACCATCAGGCACAATTACAGCTGCGCGACCATTCGGCTTTAGGTGGGAAGCGATATAATCAACGAACAGAAGTTCAGCACGGTTTGAAGTAATGCCAAATTTCTTATGCGGAGTAATACCGCCCTTTGGCGTCATGAATGGCGGATTCGCAATAATCACATCATAGCGGTCATCCCAGTAATCTTCTGAACTTAGAGTGTCATGCTCGATAATGTGAGGTGACTTAAAGCCATGCAGGAACAGGTTTACGCGAGCGATACGAGCCATGTTTGGTTCAATATCAAAACCGTAGAAGTTGCGATGAATTTTCTCAATATCCTCACTATTCAAACGTTCTTTTTCAATGTGCTTCTTCTTAATCCAGCTATACGCAGAGATAAGGAAGCCTGCGGTGCCACAAGCAGGGTCTAGAATTTTATCAAATTTGTCTGGATCAATAAGTTCAACCATCATATCAATGATATGGCGAGGTGTTCGGAACTGACCAAGCTTACCCTGTGAACCCATAGTCGAAAGAAGATATTCGTAAGCATCGCCAATAGAGTCGCCAGAACTTTGTTTAATCTTATCTATCTCGCGCAAAAACAGATTGAGAGTATTAGAATCCATGAAACCGAGCGTCGCACCATTGAAAATCTCACGGAATAGTGGAGGAATGTTTGGATTTCGGCTCATATTCTCGAGGGCATTGCGATAAAGAATTACGCGATCAGCACCAGTAATAGTTGGGCTCATCAAATTGTGCCAGCTATATTTCTCATATTCACCAGAAAAGTAAGTGCGCTTACCACCAAGCGCAGCAGAATCGTCATCAGTATCCGACATAAACTTATAAATAAGTGCGTACGAAATTGCATCCACCTGAGCAATTGGGCTAGGCAGCTTACCCATAAGGATATCCCGGGAATTATCAATAATTTGTTTAAAGTGGGCATAGTCCATTCATTAATCCTTTACTCTTAGTTTTTCTACATTAATATAATCTCTAATATAGCTAATAATCTGATTTACTCTTTCGATACCTAGGCGTTTGAGCTGTTCGATTGCAATAGAGCCGAATCCAGCCAGTAGACTATAATCTTTATTATCTATAGCCTCAGACACGCGTCGATCGGTTATATATGCATCAAATAGTTCGAAAGCATCGTTATACGACTCTCCAACCAGCGTTTCGCCCAGTCCTCTATCTGAAATAAATTCATTAAACTTTTGCTGAATATATTGAGCTTTAGTTAATGGCTTCTTATTGTTCATGATTAAATCCAGAATTTCACGAAGGTCTAGCCTGCGGTCTAGATTGAAGATTTTGCGGATTTTCTCTGGCGTCATATAAAATTTAGGTTTATCCTCGCCGAGTATTTCGGATTTAAGATAGCTTAGCGCCCCATCGATATTACCATCATTATACAATTTGACGAATTCTTCATTAGACTTCACCTCATCTTGGAAACTACGGAACATCTCGCGGTCAACGCGCATGCCTTCTTTACCAACAATCGTCTCATCTATTCCACTCAGGGAATCATCCTCATTTAGGTCTACCGTACGGTTTACCACGATCACGGGAGGATCGACATCGATAAGCGGCGGCGTCACTAAAGTGCTTTGCGTTTGCCTACTCATTGGTACTACCAACGGCGCATTATAATCGTATTTTTCTTCGAAGTATTCGCAAACTGCGAAAAAGTCTATAATGCGGAAGTTTTCTTTCTTAATAGTTTTAACTTTCTCGCCATTTTCATAATCTACATATTTGAACGTATGGAGTCGCGTGCCTCGACCTTTCATCTGAATAAAATCAGAAGGGCTAAACACTGGACGCATGAACACGAGATTTAATAAATCAGAGCAATCGTAACCGGTCGTCATCATGCCGACCGTGACGGCAACTCTAGTGCGGCTACTTTCGTAATCCGAAAGCCACCTTGTATGTCCGCGCAGATTATTTTCAGAAAAACTAATCGAGAACTGTTGAGCGTCACGAACATTGCTCGTAATCTGAATAGCGAAATCAGAATTATATTTGCCGGGGAACTTTTCCATAGCAATTTGGTTAAGCATTTGGACTATTTTTTCTGCGTGTTTTTGGCTAACCGTAAAGATTATGGTTTTACCAATTTCTCCAGATAACGGATCGACTGCCGCGTATTTCATAAAAGTCTCACAGAACACACGATTGGTTTCTTCATTGAAAAATGTTTTCTCGAAATCTCTGATGCTAAAATTATCATCAACATCTTCGCCGTCAATAACTTTATGGACTGCATAGCCTTCATCTGCGAGTAGTCGTGAGGTAATATTCGTCCTAGCATCCAAGATGACAGGATTCACTAAAAACGGACCATCAGGATCATTTACGCCATCTTTTAGGTCATATCTAAAAGTCGGTTGACCAGATTCGCACCCAAAAGTCCTATAGGTATCCAATAACTCTCTGCGTTCGAATTCTTTTTCTGAATTTTCATCTTGCTTGGTATTCTTTAAAAAATCCTTCGGTGTGGCGGTAAGCCCAATCTTGTACCCAGTGAAATATTCGAAAACAGCTCTCGCGTTGCCGCCAATAGAACGATGCGCCTCATCCGAGATAATTAAATCAAAGTCATTCGGGCTAAAATCACGATAGCGACTACTCGCCAAAAGAGATTGGACTGTACTAATGACGATATCGGCAGTTTTCCAGTTATCTCTATCTTCTTTCCATACCTTAACCACGTAATCTTTACCAATAGACTGCCTAAAAGACTTCTTGGCCTGATTTTCTAATTCAATGCGATCAACCAAAAAGAGAATTCTTTGAGAATTTCCTGTCTTTAAAAATAGTTTGATAATAGCAGCGCAAGTTAAAGTTTTACCGGTGCCAGTTGCCATCTCGAGCAAGAAGCGTTTATTGCCGTTTTGCGCCGATTTTTGAACAGCCTTAATCGCATTTACCTGATACTTGCGAAGAATTTTCAGTTTATTTTTCTCTATAAATTCACTACGAGTATCTTCGTTTATATAATCGGGATGTGTTTTAATTTCAGACATTTGCGATTCGGCTATATAGGTTCGAGAAATATTCTCGTTTACAAGCGCGTCAACATCGGGGATCCATTTCTTTTCGTCTTCTAATGAGCTTAGAGTCGGAAAGCTACTAATTGGCTCAGGGTTACCAAATTGCATATCCCACAGATAATGCGTGTTGCCGTTGCTAAGAATTACATACCTTACGTGTAGAGAATTGGCATAATCGCGAGCCTGTTCTTTAGCGGAAAGCGGAGGAATGCTTTCACGCTTAGCTTCCAGGACAGCAATGGGCTTCTGGTTAGAGTCTAGAAGAAGGTAATCGATAAACCCTCGTCTCGTATTTTCAAAATCGTCGCCCAGGTTTTCAATGTCTACTTTGTTTTCCACATCGACATTAGCAGGACCATCTTCGTTATCCAACAATCTCCACCCGGCATCAGAAAGTAGCATATTTATCTTTAGGCGAGCTTTAGCTTCCTTTTGTGCCACGTTGTTTTCCTCCGCAATTGAATTATAAATATCCTTAATGTAACTATACCATACTTTCACGATTTTTCGCCGCAAAAGCAGTTAGCAACCTCCTTCGCGGATGATGGCTTTAGAGAAAGTCAAAACTTGTTCTGCGTTCAATTCGATCATCTTACCAGACTTATCTATAATCAACAAATCCCAGTTCAGATCCGCCACACATTTTAATTTATTGTGCGGTCTACAAAAATCTCTACTTCCTTTTAGATCCTGTAAACTTAATAAGATTAAGAGGGGTACTATAGCGGAATAATCACTAATATTTGACTAGGCATCAGTACAGTAAGAGCAAAATTAGTAAAATCTTATACAGGTCTAGCATTTTCACTTCACCCATGCTATAATTATCCAAGACGTTTTATAAAATCTAACGAGTAAAGAGATGGCAAAGAAGAATACGAAACGAAAGCTGATTGGTTTGGTGAGTAACCTGAGTAACCACCGAACTTACTACACTACTGTTAACACCCAAAACCGCACCACAAAAGGTCAGGGTAAATTGACACTACGTAAGTACGACCCAATTGCAAAGCAACACGCAACTTACACCGAGACTAAGAAGAACCTTGGTCGCAACGAAGTCAAGGCGCGTAAAAGCTAATTTGCTAAGATCACGAGTAAACTCCCTCACATTCAGAGGGAGTTTTTATTTGAGGAGAATACTTAACTACTTTCTCAGGCGTGAACGGATGTCGCGAATAGCGTTCATATAGTAAAGGAAGGCGTCGTACGGCGAATCATACGGGCTAAAATAAGCGTGGACATCGCCGTCGGTAAAATTCTTCGTTCCTATGTAATAGAAGTGGTCTGAAGTTTGCAATTTTCGCCAATCGCTGATCAAACCTTCATCCTTACTATTCAAGACCTCATCTTCAAGCTTATAGACATATCGCAAGGCTTCTTTCTGCAGGCTGTTTCCGTTCCAAGCAGTCAAATCCCGCTCGGCATCCGCCCACGTTACAGGCGACGGCATACTTATTTCACCGGCAGGCGCATTCGCGTCCAGTGCTTCGCTAACGGTATAGAAAGTATTGCCATCAGCGCTCAGCCATTTATCAACAAACTTCTCAAAGAAGCCAAAAATCCCAGATTCCGCCCATTGATGTTCGCCGAAAGTTTCATAGTCCATGAACAAGTTAAGCAGTGGCGCGTAACGGACAGAATCTTCCACCCACGTGTTAAACTTGTCCGCGGTCAACGGCCATTCATTCCATTTTCGATCACTGAACCTAAACGCCAAATCATCGCTTAATCGATAATTCTTAAGCAGTAATCCAATTTTCTTCGTACCTCTTGGGCGATATACATAATTCGGACTGCGCCAATTCAGAATTGGATCCCAGCCTTCAGCCAACACGCCCTTAAAGCCATCCTGCTCAGCCCATTTTGCCAAATCATCACTATATGCCAATTCCGTATTTGCCAAAACTCGCGTTTCCGCACCAAAAATCTCACGAATCTTCCAGCGGTGAAGCTCAACTTGACGCTCGAATTCCTTGCGTGAATAGAAAAACGCCAAACTGTGATGATACGGACTTGATAAGATTTCCACTTGACCAGTTTTTACCAAGCGCTTGAAGCTCTCCAAAACCTCAGGATTAAACCTTTCGGCTTGCTCTAAAAACGTTCCGCTAAAACTCAGCGAGATCTTAAAATCAGGATATTTTTTCAGCAATTTTTCAAGCAAAGCATTCATCGGCAAATACGACTTTTCTGCAACTTTTTGGAATATTTTTTGATTGTCCTGATCTGGATTTTGACCGCCAGAGAAATAATTATGCTTCCAAGCCACGTCAAATATACTATACTCGCGTATTCGCCACGGTTGGTGTACGTGTAGATATAAAACTATTCCTTTATTTTTATTCATACCAGCGCTCCTTTGTACAGTTTCAGACATTTTCTAGCGGCGTCTTGCCAGGAAATTCTCGCGTATTCATTCTTAACGTTTTTCTTCAAAGATTTCTGTAAGGCAGGTGATTCGGCGATATTAACAATTTCATCCGCCAATTTATTCACGTCCCAATAATCAAACCGCATAATATTATTCAGAACCTCGCCGACGCCGGATTGACGACTAATAAGTAGCGCCGTGTCATGGTGCGCCGCCTCCAAGGCAGTCAAGCCAAATGGCTCAGAAACCGAACTCATCACAAAAACATCAATCAAACAGTAAATATCTCGCCACTGTTTTCCGCGCACAAATCCCGTAAAAATCATCTTATCGCTAATTCCTAAATCTGCCGCCAATTCAATCAGTTCATCTCTTTGCTCGCCATTTCCGGATAAAACAAAAACAATCTTCTCATATTTTTCAAGCGCCTTCGCTGCAGCTCGCACAAAATACGTCAAACCCTTCTGAACCGTGAGTCGCGTCAACGCGCCAACAACCGTATAGCCGTCCTTTTTCAGCTCCTCCAAATACCTGTAAGTACTGGCGTCATACTCATGCGGCGGCAAATCAGCCAAATCAATCGCGTTATAAACCACCTCAATTTTCTCTGGTGGAATGTGATAATTCTTAACAATTATTTCCTTCGTGATTTCACTAACGGCGATTATCCGATCAGCCATCAACAAGCCTTGTTGCTCAATTTCGTGAACCAGAGGATTCCCGGACTGCTCGCCAGAACGGTCAAATTCCGTCGCGTGAACATGCACAATTAGCGGCGCGCCCGTCATTTCCTTAGCAATTATTCCAGCTTCCATCGTCAACCAATCATGCGCGTGAATCGCGTCGGGCTGATGATTTTTTACAAACTTCCGAACATATTTACCGTAACGCCTCTGTACGGCACGCATCGGTGAAAGACCGTACTCGTCCTTAGCATTCTCACGATCTTCCTCCGAACCGTTATTATACGCACCCAAATCGTGATAATTCGGCGGCAAAGGAGTAGCTGAATAGATATTCATATAGTCAATTCCGGGATGCTTGGCGGTGTAGGGGATAATAAAGTCAATATCAACGCCCTCCGAAGCAAGTGCCTTCGACATCTGATAGCAAGCAACGCCAAGTCCGCCACTATTGTGCGGAGGAAGTTCCCACCCAAGCATTAAAATTTTCATCTCTGAGTTAATTGTAGAACTACGCTTATGTTTTTTCAAGGGATTTTGGGATCTTTTTCACGAGTTTTTTTATTTTTCACAATTTTAACATTTGCGACAAAGCTAATTCGTGATAAAATGGTTGCTATAGGAGTGTAGCTCAGGTGGCTAGAGCACTGGTCTCCAAAACCAGGTGTCGGGGGTTCGAGTCCCTCCACTCCTGCCAAGATTCTCGCTGGAAAGAGAATCTTTTTTATTAGTCAAAAATCTGCTATAATTTCTCAATATGAAACCTTTATCACCTTCACTTCCGCATATTATCGCCATGGTTGGTGCGCCAGGTTCAGGGAAGACGCAATTCGCTGTAGAGTTTGCGAAGATTTTCAATTCTCCAGTAGTAAGTTCTCGACAATTTGAAGTTTTTACGGACAATACAAAGACCATTTCTGACGCAACATTGTCGCTTTTGGAAGAATTTTTGAAGACTAAGCAAACTGTCATTTTGGACGGATCAACAGATCAGCGCACGAATCGTATGCGTATCAATCGCCTTGCCAGGGAATACGGATATAAAGTCCTATTTGTTTGGGTACAAACCGATCCTGCCACCGCCAAGCATCGCTGGATAAAGGCTTACGGCGGAAATGACGAATCTTTTGAGCGACGATTGAAGCAGTTTTCAGCGCCACACAGCAGCGAATCCTACGTCGTGATTAGCGGTCGCCACACCTTAAGCAGTCAGGCTCGCACTGTTCTTAAGCAAATTGGTGCCAGTCGCCCAGAAGCTCCACGCCGCCCAATTGCTGGAAATCGAATCAATATAGGTTAGCTATGACAATTATTACCGACGAAGAATTCGGAGAAATTGTCGTTAAAAAACGCAGCCTAGCGAAGACTGTTAGTTTGAAAATTGCGCCAGATGGACGAATACAAATCACAATGCCGCCATATGCACCGATGTTGGCCGCAAAGGCATTGATTAAAACCTCCCGAAAGCAAATCCGCGAATTAGTTTCTCAATACCGAGAAAAACTTTCTTACACGAAAAATCAGCAAATTGGCAAAAGCCATCATTTATTGATACAAACGACCGCGAAACCTTCAAGCGTGAAAATCGTCGGAACGCAAATATTGGCAGAAATCAACGAGACAGAATCCGTCGAATCGGCCGCAAACCAACAACTTATCCGCAGCAAAATTCTGACAGCTCTCAGAAAAGAAGCTAAGTCATATCTGCCGAGGCGATTGTCGTTTTTAGCGGAAGAACACGGCTTTTCTTTTGCTCGGAGTAAAATCACACACTCATCAAGTCGCTGGGGAAGTTGCTCCTCGTCTGGAACGATTAGCTTGAATATCGGGATGATGAACTTGCCATTTGAGCTAATTGATTACGTAATTATACACGAGTTGTGCCACACCAGGCATATGAATCACTCGACAAAATTCTGGGACGAAGTTGCCAAATTTGACCCGCATTATAAAATACACCGAAATGAATTGAAAAAATATTCGCCATACATATAGAAACGCATATGCTTATGTTATACTTTAGCTATGTGGGCGCTAATTTTTCTATTGATCACTCTGAGTGTTGTTTTAGGTGTTATAGCTATTGTTTTACATAAAATATTGTCGGAAATTAGCGATAAATCTGATTGTAAAAATGATAAAAAAAGCCTTAGTGAACATCAAAGAATGATCACGCTTATCAATAATATTACCGACGCGATTCTCAGTACGGACGAACACGGAATTATCAATACGTACAATTCTGCGGCACTTAATTTGATTGATACGAACAGCGGAATTAACGGCGAACATATCAGTCAGGTGCTGAACCTTGAAACGACAGATAAAAAGCCGATTGACATTTTTAAGGAACTCACCAAGTCTTCCGCAATTCGCCAGCGTGACGACGTTCTGATGAAAATCGAAGATGACGATTATATTCGTCTGGAAGTTACGCTTGCGCCAGTTCAGGGCGGCGACAAGATGACGCCGGACGGATACGTGCTTATCTTGCGCGACATCACGAAGACGAAAAGCCTCGAGGAGGAGCGCGATGAATTTATTAGCGTAGTTAGTCACGAATTGCGCACGCCAATTGCTATTGCTGAAGGTTCGCTGAGCAACGCCAAATTACTGGTCGAGCGTAAAATGACCAGTAAAATTCCCGAAGCCATTGACGAATCCCATAAGCAAATTTTATTCTTAGCGCGAATGATCAACGACCTCAGTACGTTATCACGCGCCGAGCGAGGAGTAGCCGATGAAACGGAAATAATTGACGTGACAGAGTTGGCGGCTCAGATAAATTCCGAATATTCACCTCAGGCGGGCGAAAAAGGCTTAGCTTTCAATTTGGATATCGGCGGGCGACTTGGCGTGGTTAAGGTTTCTCGTCTATATCTGGAGGAAATTCTCCAAAACTTCATTACCAACTCTATTCGATATACACAAAAAGGCTCCATAACTTTATCCATCAAGAAAAATAAATCTGGCGAAATCACCTTCAAGGTTATTGACACGGGAATTGGCATTAGCAAAGCCGACATGGCAAAAATTTTCGATAAGTTTTACCGCGCAGAAGATTATAGAACTCGCGAGACGAAAGGCACGGGATTAGGTCTATATGTTTCCGCTAAGTTGGCGAAGAAATTGGGCTGCAAAATTGAGGTAGAAAGCCGATTGAACCACGGATCGACGTTCGGATTCAAACTAAAAGAGTTCAAAAAAAATGACAAATAATATTCGGTCAACTTGTTTTTTTGGACTGGATGAATTACAATGGCTATTGACAGTCTGTGAAAAACAGACTTTTTAAATTGGGAGAAAATATGGCACAGAAGGGCAAGACAAGCAGCAAAACTACGGTTCGTCGAATCAAGGCTACTGACGACGCGCCAAAAAAAGAAAAAACTGTAGCGAAAAAAATCAATAAACCAACAAAAATCACCACAAAAACACCTAAAAAGTCTGGCGAAAAAGGTGGATTGATTGGATATTTTAAGGGCGCCTGGGAAGAGCTGAAGCTAGTTCGCTGGCCAACCCGCTCAGCCACTTGGGCAATGACAGCGGCAGTGCTTATCTTCACCTTTGTGTTTGTCGTTCTGATTTTATTACTTGACGCCGCATTTAACTGGGGCTTTAACCAAATTTTGAAGTAAGGGAGAGATTATGAGTTCAAAACGATATGACGATAGCAAGCAATGGTATGCAATTCACACTTATTCTGGCTATGAAGAAAAAGTTGCCGAATCAATCCGCCAACGAATCAACGGCGTCGATATGGCTGATAAGATTTTTGACGTTATCGTGCCAAAGGAAAAACAGATCCAGATTCGCAACGGTAAGCGTAAAATTGTTGAAGTTAAAATTTTCCAAGGCTATGTCTTGGTTGAGATGAAATTGACCGACGAAACTTGGTACATCATCCGAAACACGCCAGGCGTTACAGGATTTGTGGGTGCCGACACTACACCAACTCCAGTTTCTGAAAAAGAAATTGCAAAGATTAAGAAGCGAATGGGCGTTGAAGAGCCAAAGCATCAGATTGACTTTTCAGAAGGTGAAGTCGTTTCAATCATCGACGGTCCATTCAAGGGATTTGACGGCGCAGTGAGCGAAATTGATGCATCTAAGGGCACTTTGAAGGTTATGGTAAGCATGTTTGGTCGCGACACTCCAGTCGAGCTGGACGCCCTGCAGGTTAAAAAAGTTTAGCTTGCAATTTTAAGCATTTTTCGATATAATATTCGAGTTACGCACTACAAACTATAAGGAAGAACTATGGCAAAGAAAATTATTGGTAATTTGAAATTACGTATTCCAGCCGGTCGAGCAACAGCAGGCCCTCCAGTAGGTTCAACGCTTGGTCAGTGGGGTCTAAACATGATGGATTTCATCAATCCATTCAACGACGCTACAAAAGATATGATGGGTAAGGATGTAATCGTTCACATTCAAGTTTACGAAGATCGAACATTCACTTGGAACTCACTTGGTCAGCCAGTTGACGACATGATTCGTGAAAAAGCTGGCATCCAAAAGGGTAGTGGCAAGCCTCACTCAGACAAGGTTGGTAAGATCACTCGCGCACAATTGCAAGAAATCGCTGAGGCGAAAAAAGACCAATTGAACGCAATCGACATCGAAGGCGCAATGAAAGTTATCGCCGGATCAGCGCGCTCAATGGGCGTTGAAATCGTCGACTAATCTACAGAACTTTTAGCAAATAGCCCCGAACTTTTCGGGGTTATTTTATGGTAAGATGTAATAAATGATTGTAAAGAATATTTTAGATGACAGCGTAATCTCCGCACTTAAAAATGAGCAATTGATAATCGCCAAAACTGACACGATTTACGGGATGTTAGCCACTGCCAATTCAGAAAAGGTCATCGAGAAATTATACGAAGTTAAACGGCGTCCCTTAGATAAACCCGTTATTATTTTGGTTGCGGATATTGATGACATTCCTAATCTCACGCCGTTGATCAAACGCAAATATCAAGAAATCTCCAAAAATAGACCAACGACAATCGTCACCAAAGTGAGTCCTAATTTTCTGCCATATCTTCCGAGAAATGGCGGAACATTGGCATTCAGAGTCGTGCCAGAATCTCCGTTGGCAGAGTTAATTCGAACCGTCGGTCTTTTGGTCGCGCCCAGTGCAAATCCATCGGGAGAAGAACCGGCAAAAAACATCACCGAAGCGATAAATTACTTCCACGAATTAGTGCCGATTTATGTCGATTCTAGAGAAGTCGCCAACACTCAACCGTCGCAAATTGTCCGAATCAACGAGGGTGGGGAAATTGAGTTTTTAAGAAGATAATTCTCGGAAAATTGCCAAAAATTGCCAAATAAAAAAGACTTCCTCTGAACTACAAGGAAGTCTTTTTGCGCGAGTTACTTCACAAACGGATGCGCAATTTCCAAATCTGGGCGCTTTTCTGCGATTCTCAGCAGCTCGTTGTACTTAGCAATTCGCTCTGAACGCGACATCGAGCCAGTCTTAATTTGACCCGTACCCAAACCGACCGCCAAGTGAGAAATCGTTACGTCCTCCGTCTCACCAGATCGGTGGCTCATCACTGTATTCCAGCCAGCATTCTTCGCCATCAAAACAGCCTGAATCGTCTCGGTCAACGTGCCAATTTGGTTCGGCTTGATTAAGATCGCATTGCCAGCCTTTTCTTCAATTCCGCGCTTCAATCGCTCAACATTCGTCACCAAAAGATCGTCGCCAACCAATTGCGCAAAATTGCCCAAATCAGCCGTCATTTTTTCCCAATCTTCCCAAGCTTCCTCGTTCAATCCGTCTTCAATCGAAAGAACAGGGACGCGCTCCAGCAGAGCTTTATACGTGCGAATCATTTCATCAGCCGACAGAATTCGGTGTTCGGTTGCCAAGTTATATTTGCCGTCCTTGTAAAGCTCGCTCGCTGCAACGTCCAGCGCAAAACCAAAGTCCACGCCTAATTTATAGCCAGCCTGCTCGATGGCGCGAGATAGCAACAAAATAGGCTCCATATTGCCATTCCTGACATGAGGAGCATAGCCGCCTTCATCGCCAACCGTCGTAGGATAACCTTCGTCTTTCAGGATTTTTGCCAATGCATGGAAAACTTCCGCACTCATTCGAACTGCGTCCGCGAAAGTTGCCGCACTAGTTGGAATAATCATATACTCCTGAAAATCAGTCGCACCGAGCGCGTGCTGACCACCATTCATCACGTTAATCATCGGCATCGGCAGGCACATTGCAGGATTTCCAGCCAAGCTATTGACATATTGATACAACTCCACGCCGCGCGACTTAGCAGCAGCTTTCGCTACAGCCAGCGACACCGCTAAAATTGCATTCGCACCCAAGCGCGCCTTATTCGGCGTACCGTCCAGACTCTTCATTTTTTCATCAATTGCGGCCTGGTCGAACGGATTAGAACCTTTCAAAGCCTGCGCAATCTCACCATTGACATTTTCGACCGCACGAAGCACGCCTTTACCGCCAAACGCCAACTCGCCATCCCGAAGCTCAACAGCCTCGAAAGAACCAGTGCTTGCACCAGACGGAACAGCCGCACGCCCGAACGAACCGTCGCTCAAAGTCACGTCCGCCTCAACCGTCGGATTTCCACGCGAATCTAAAATTTGCCTTGCTTGTATGTTTGTAATTGTTATATCCATAATTACTATTTTATCAAAAACAGCAATTATATGTTAATCTTTATTTTCCTCCTGGTAGCGCTGTACTCTCACTAGCTCATATTGCGAATCCAGACCTGACTTAAACATTTCAGAACTACCACACGTAGTGACGCTCACAACCCGAGAATCATCATACCCCACAAGAACAAAAGGTCCTTCACATTCATTAGTAAGCCTTACGATTTCTTCTTTTATTTTATCCAACTCGTTTAACTTTTTACCAGTTATTTCACAAACACGATCAATAGCTCCTTCAGACAATCTTTCACCGGTAAGTCTGTTAACTACTACGACTTTCTCCTCTCCCGCCGACGTCATTCTCAGGAGTTCGCCTACCGCTTTCTTATATTCGTCCAATTCAAGTAGCGCCGCCATTACTCTCGGGCAATTTCTACATTGTGGTGGAACGAGTATAGCATCCTCCTTCTCCCAAGACGGAGTAATTCCACTTACTATTTTCTCAAATATTTCCTCAGAATTATTATCTGAACTACTTAAAACTTCACTCATAGTACAAATATTGTACAATTATTCTCCATAAAATCAAACATTTGCCTCAATCTCTGAAAATATGGTATAATTTCATCACTATCAATCAATGTTGGGAGGTTGATTTGTTAAGATGACAAATTGCCGTTTGTACCACAGAAAGGATTATTATGGCAAAGAAAGCCGAGTTGCTAGAAAAAGCAGCAGAACTAAAATTAGAAGTCAGTGAGAAAAATACAATCGCTGAAATCGAAGCAGCAATTGCAGAAGCTACAAACGAAAGCAAATCTCACGACAACAAAGACAAAGACGTTGTTGCGGAACGCGAAGCTGTTGTTGCTAAGTCCGGCAAGCGTAGCCAAAAAGCTCTAGACGAAGCTGCCGAAAAAGCAGAGAAGGAAGCTCGCAAAGAAGCTGGCGACACAACCCCTCAATCAGACGACGCCGAAGCTCACGTAAAGAAAGGACCAAAGCCAGTTACTCGTCCACGCTTGGAGCGCCGCGGTAAGAAATATCAAGCAGCTGCAAAGAACGTTGAAAAGAACAAATTGTACAGCTTAGACGAAGCTTTGAAATTGGCTACAGAAACCAGCCCAGTCAAGTTTGATGCTAGCGTTGAAGTTCACATCCGCCTAGGTGTTGACCCACGCCAAGCCGACCAAAACATTCGCTCAACCGTAGCATTACCACACGGTACAGGTAAAGATGTTCGTGTAGCAGTTTTCGCACCAGAATCAGAACACGCTGCCGCTAAAAAAGCTGGCGCCGACATCATCGGTGATGAAGAATTCCTAAGTCAATTAGATAAGGAAGAATTGAACTTCGACATTTTGGTCGCAACTCCACAGTACATGCCAAAGCTTGGTAAATACGCACGTTTGCTTGGCCCACGCGGTTTGATGCCAAATCCAAAGTCTGGCACCGTTGCTACTGATGTCGCAAAAGCCGTTTCTGAAGCAAAAGCCGGAAAAGTTGAATATCGCGTTGATAAGCAAGCTATCGTTCACTTGTCAATCGGTAAAGTATCATTCGGCGCTGAAAAATTGTCAGAAAACGCACGCGCATTCTTAACCAGCTTGAACTCCCAAAAGCCATCCAGCTTAAAGGGTGTTTACGTTAAGAGCGTAGCAATTACCACAACCATGGGCCCTGGCATTAAAGTAGAGAACTCTCTGTAATCTTTATATTTCAGGCAATTAAATCCCGTCTTCTTGGCGGGATTTTTTGTGTTACTATTGCATTTTTCATTTTTTATGATAGAATAGTAAAGCCCAACTAGATGCTGATGTTCGTTTCGATTTCCAGCCTAGCTGGATAAAAGAACCTTAACATCTGTATCTAGATCATTTACGGAAGAGAAAGGATGTGAAATGTACCACCATAGCAGGACTCCGCTACGAGTCCCAATTGTGGCGATTTTCATCACACTCTTTGCGATGCTCCTCTTCGGAGGAGCGTCCGGGGCCGTTCCGGCGGCTATCAGTACCCAGCAGCCATCTGGTGTCGCAGTGGCGTCTAACGCCGCTGCCGGCAGCAACTGCCACGCTCGGCCGATTTCGGCCGAGGAGATTCAGACTAGCCTGAAAACATTAGACGGCTCGTCTACATACACTGCCTACGAGGCAGTGGAATTCTCCATCTCCCTGACCCTCGAAGAGGGCCACTGTGCTGGAGATAGCATCACCATTTCTGTGCCGAGCGAGCTCGGCACAGACGGGAGTTTTGAGCCGATTCCAATGACAACCCCGGAAGGGGTCATCATTGGGTACGCCACCTACTCTGATGACCACACTGTGGTCATCAGGCTGACCGACCAGGTCGAAGTACCTGGACGGCAGAATTTCCGCGCATCCGCCTGGTGGCGGGTGCATATGTCGTCTGAGCTAATTCCCGGAGAGACCCGGGAATTAGAATGGAACATCGGCGGCATCGTCCGCCGGACTCCCATTAAAGTGGGAGAATGTCCAGACTGCTCCATCATTGGCAAGGACCCCGCAAAATGGGGAGCGACTGATTCCCTTAAACCGTGGTACCTCACGGTAACGGTCGTCACTCCGACTGCGGAGTATGACGGCCAGTCATTCACAATTGTGGATAAAGCCACATCCCCGGGACAGGACTTTGATTGTCCTGACCCGACAGTGGGGTCGGCAGGAATCTATAGTTCCGCTGGCCCCTGGGGCCAGCCAATATACACGAGATTCGTTGACGTAGAGGTCAAGAACTGCAGCAGCAATGAGGTAGTTCTCAAACTCTCGTTAAACAAGGGCGAAAAAGCCCGATTCGATATTCTCGTTCATATCAATCCCGCGGACAAAGGTCCGTGGACTGATGAATTGTTAATCACTAGCCAAGAAAAAACTTGGACAGTTAATGCGAAGGTGTCAAGGAGGGAAGCTGGCGGTAACGCCGGCTACGATCCGACGCCAAGTCCGGCTCCAACCCCGGAGCCGAGCCCGACTCCGTCGACGAGCCCTACACCGGCACCCACGCCGGAACCAACAACTCCGGTGCCAACTCCGAGTCCGACGCCGACGCCAGAGCCAACAACTCCGGCACCATCGGCATCTCCGACTCCGACGCCAACACCGTCGGTGACTCCAAGTCCGACGCCAACCGCGACTCCGGTGCCAACTCCGAGCACGACCCCGTCGGTGACACCGACTCGTACTCCAAAGCCGACTCCGTCGGCATCTCCGAGTCAGTCACCGGCACCGTTGGCGACTAAGAGCCCGAACCCTGCTAGCTTGGTTCCTCCGGAATCAAGCACGCAACCCAGTGCAGACACCGGCAACAGCCCTGAAAAGCTGGCAAAGACCGGATTCAACGACAGCACCTTAGCGTTAGCAGTTATGCTAATTGCATTCGGCGTAGTCATTGCATCGGCCGCGAAGGTACGTAAGGTACGCTCCGACGGCTGACATCTCTGGGGGAATGCTAGTCTAACAAACTAGCATCCTCCCATCAAGAAATAGATACAAAAAAGTTAGGAGGTCTTACACCCGCTCTACGGAGCGGGTTTTCTCTTTGGTTAGACATACATGCCTATTGATTTTATTACGTTATTATTGTAAAATAGCAGAATGTCAGAATCGAATAACTCATATTTAGGTGACTGTTGGCGAGATAGCTCCGAATGCGCCAAACTGCCCCCCGAAGAAGCTGATCGCCTATTTTTTCAGGAAAACCCGAATAACCCAAATAGAGGGCTAAGGGCTGAACCTACTCGCCAAGCTAAAGCTATATGCCAAAAATGTCCAGTCTTAAAGCAATGCCTAAAAGACGCTTTTAAGAACCCAAAATTAGCAGAATATGGAGTGCGAGGAGGAATGTCTGCACATGAGCGCCGAGAAGTATCACGATTAGGTGAAAAAGCGATAAATAAGGCAATTGAATCGGCCGGAAAATAATCGTCATAACTCTTGTTTTTCGTTGTCATTTCTGCTACAATTCTAAGGAACATTACCAAAGACAGTGGCGACTTGATGTAAAACAAGTATAAAAATGCCACCGAGGGATGAAACTAACAGTTTTATTTGACG
>CAUUDX010000007.1:0-21096 GCA_963544125.1 uncultured Candidatus Saccharibacteria bacterium
CGACGACCACGCAGGAATTATTAGAGAAGGCCGAAGCTGAACTTTTCAGCGTGTCCGACCAATCGACCAAGCAAGATCTGGTCAGTCTGGAGAGTATTCTGACCGACAGTTTTGACCGAATTGAAGAGCTTAGTAAAAATAAAGGTTCTCTCAGGGGAGTCCGCACTGGCTATCGAGATCTGGACAATATGACCGCTGGTTTACAAAAATCGGATTTGATTATTCTGGCGGCTCGTCCAGCTATGGGTAAGACGACGCTAGTGACGAATTTGGCATACAACGTGGCAACAATTGAAAAGAGTCCCGTCCTATTCTTCAGCCTGGAGATGAGCAAGGAACAGCTAGTCGACCGTATGCTGGCGGATGCGTCGGGAGTTGATAGTTGGAATATTCGCACCGGAAACCTGAGCGACGAAGATTTTGCCAAATTGTCCGAGGCTATGGGCGAAATGGCTGAGGCGCCAATTTACATTGATGACACACCGGGATTGTCAGTTTTGGAAATGCGCACGAAAGCGCGTCGAATTGCTCACGAGAATCCATTAGGACTAATCATCGTCGACTATTTGCAGCTTATGCAGGCCAACGGAAACCACAACGGAAACCGCGTTCAGGAAGTTTCGGAAATTTCCCGTGGACTGAAGCTTATTGCTCGCGAATTGAATGTGCCGCTAATTGCCCTGAGTCAGCTGAGCCGTTCTGTCGAATCACGCACGCCACCAATTCCACAACTAGCCGACCTGCGCGAATCTGGATCTATTGAGCAGGATGCCGACATCGTAAGCTTTATTTATCGCCCTGGATATTACGAACCCGACAATCCAGAAGTTCAGAATATTACAGACCTTATCATCGCCAAGCACCGTAACGGTCCAGTCGGTAAAGTCCAGCTATACTTCCATCCAGAACGACTCCGTTTTATGAGCTTGGATCGCAAGCATGAATAGAATTGTGCTATAATCATACCAATGAAAAAGCAAAAAGTTACCGATATATTCCTTTACCGATGGCGCTATGTTTTCGGTTATACACTCCTGGCGTCACTTTACGTCGGGGCAATTATAGTTTCTGCGTTGCATATACCAGGGGGTTTGTCGCAAGCGGAAATCGACATGGTCAACACGACAAATCACTTAAACTTCAGCATCGAGGGAATTGCCGTCACAAACTTACCATTTCACCTTCTTCAATTGCTATTTTTCAAACTGTTTGGCGTCAGTTTATTAACAATTAAAGCGCCCGCCGTAATCCTTTCGATCGCCAGCTCCGTAGCTATTTTCTTCCTCTTAAAGCGCTGGTTTAAGCCGTCCACAACAATTTTATCGCTACTCATCATGGCAACGACTGGTCAATTTTTATTCATCGGACAAAGCGCAACTGTTGGCATTTTATACATCTTCTACACTGCATTGACGTTACTCTTCGCCACCCTCATCCTCCAAAAAGCCCAGAAAGCCTCAGTCTGGAGAATATGCCTAGCAATCACCACAGCACTCAGCCTTTTCACTCCGTATTTTTGGTACATCAATCTGGGGCTTCTGATCATCGCCCTCCTACATCCGCATCCACGATATTTCCTAATCTCCCGAAAACATCGAAAATCTTGGATTGTTCCATTTTCAATTTTATTTGTAATGGGTTGCGGAATTAGTTTTCTTTGCTATAAATCCCACGCGCTATTTTATAACCTCATCGGCATTAACAGCCTCAGCTTTGACATTATTGCAAACCTCAGAACCTTATACTATACATACATTCGAATAATCCCGTCAGTCGTAGGAAATCAAATCACGCCAATTATGGACATCAATGCAATGGTGTTAATCGGACTAGGACTATTCCGCAGCTTCCAAAAAATCTCCAGCGCCCGATCCTTCATGATTTGGTCATGGCTGATCTTAGCGTTGGCGCTACTCATATTCCAGCCAAGCCTCACCCCGATAATCATCATCCCGCTATTCATTCTCTTGGCAGTTGGACTGGAATCCCTAATGAATATGTGGTACGGCCTTTTCCCGCGCAATCCATACGCTCGCGGCACAGGACTGGTTCTTATATCAATGCTAATCATCGTTATGGTGGCTGGCGGCAGCTTCCGCTATATTGATAGTTATCGCTATTTCCCAGAAGCAGCTTCACGCTTCAATAAAGATTTGTCTCTACTCCGTAAGAATACTGCGCCAACCGATTCGTTCTCATTATTAGTCAGTAAAGAAGAGTCGCCAATTTACGAGGCGCTTAAAAAACATAACTACCGCCAAATATCAATTATTCACACAGCGCCAGCAAACGTAGGACAAACATTATACGTTAGCCACGCCGCAAAATCACAAGTTCCTAATAGCTACCAAGGCCACGTATCGTCCATTTTGGTGAACGATCATAAAGACGGCGACCGATTCTATATCTACACATCCGACCGGAAATAAGGTATAATTGTAAGTGTTAAATAAGGAGGAATATGGCGTTTGATCAGGTAAAAATGCTGCAACAATTACGCAAAGCACAAAAGCAACTAGGTAAAGAAATCATCGAAGTTGAGGCTGGCGATGGCGCAGTAATTGTACAAATCACTGGCGAGTTAAAGATCAAGTCTGTAAAGATTGACCCAGAAATGGTTGATTTGGAAAATATTGAAGAGTTAGAGCACTGGATCGAAATCGCAGTTCGCGACGGCATGACAAAAGCTCAGGAAGTCGCTGCTGAAACTATGAAACCATTGATGGGCGGCCTAGGCAACTTGCCATTCTAAAGTCATGTCTATCGATATTTTACCAAAGGCGTTGACGGCTTTAATTGATGATTTTGGTAATTTACCCGGAGTTGGACCGCGTACGGCTGAAAGATATGCCTACGCGGTTTTACGTCGCAATCCTAAATCTGCAAAGCAATTAGCGCATTCATTAGATTGCCTACACGACCACGTGAAGATTTGCCCGAAGACATTCGCACTCATCGACTCAGATAATGATGTGTCGCCTTTGTATGCGGACGCAAACAGGAATAAAAAACTCGTCTGCGTAGTTGAGGAACCGTTAGATATCGTTGCCATAGAAAGAACAGGGCAGTTTACGGGGACATACCACGTGCTGGGCGGCGTTATCTCACCAATCGACAATATCGGCCCAGAGCAATTGCATATCCCAGAATTAATTGAGCGTATAAAAACAGACGACGTTCAGGAGATTATTATCGCCACGAACGCTTCAGTCGAAGGCGAGTCAACAGCATTATTCTTACAACGCTACATTCAAGAGGCCGGATTGAATACGACTATCACACGACTAGCAAGAGGAATTCCAGTTGGCGTCGATCTTGAGTATGCAGACCAAATCACATTAACGCACGCACTAGAAGGTCGCAAACAACTGTAATCGCAACATTCTGATATCTTCAAGCTTAATAAAAAAATACCCGCCTATCATGGCGGGTATTTCGTTGCTAGGTTAGCCTATTACATTTGGCGGCGGCTAGCGATGTAAGCGATAGTAGCCGTAGTTAGTCCACCTAGGCCTAGTGCTGACATAATCGCGTCACTTGCACCAGTCTTTGGCAATTCTGGGCTAGGTGTTGGTGTTGAAGGAGTGTTTGGTGTAGGGGTAGTAGGTGTAGTAGGAACTTCCTTACACTTGCTCAAGTCAGTTGTATGCTTTGACTCGTTGTATTCTTCCTTCTTGATTTCACGAAGCTCTTTTTTATCGATTACACAGATTGTGATCTTAGCAGGTGCTTCTTTACAATCGTTTGGATTTGTTGAGTACTTACTTTTATCAAATTCTGACTTCTTAATCTCTACATATTTCTTAGTCTTAAGGTCACAAACTTGAAGTTTTGTTTCAGGTTCGATTACGATAGTCTTTTCACAGTTTGGACTCTGTTTCTTGACTTCGCCGTTTTCTTTACCATTTACAGTTACAGTAACCTTGAAGCTGCCGTACTTTGTGTAAGTGTGTTCAATTGTAGATGAGTTAATAGTCTTAGTTGTGCCGTCACCAAAATCGTATGTGTAGCTGGTGATACTTGCACCGTTCTTAGCAGTTGCGTTCACAACAAACTTGTAGGTGTTGTCTTCAATTTTTAGAACTTGCAATGCGTCACATGTTAATGCAGGTTTTGCAGGAGGTGTTGTTGGAGTACCCCAAACTGGGTTACCACAATCTTTAATCACACCAGTGATAAACTTACCGTCGTTGTCAAACCATGCATACATTTTGTAGCTCTTAGGACCGTCGACGAAGCTTTGACCAGTTGGATATTGGTAGTAAGTGTATCCGTTTGAAGTCTTATAGCTACGTTGTGGCTGAGGCTGACGAGTACCAGCCTTAGATTGTACGGTTATAGAGTTTGTAGCCACAACACGACCGTCAACAGTAATGTTACCGTTTGCGTCAACTACACCCTCACGCATGTTTGATCCACCTTGGATCATAGTGCTGGTAATGTACCATTCTTTATATAGTTCTTTAATTTCTGTACGACTGTATGCTGTTTGCAATTCTGACATAGAATTTGTACCGCAGTATACAACGTTAAAACTGTTACAGCCAGCAGCCTGTGAAGGTGATGCCAACCAGATTCCACCGAGCATAGCAAATCCCAGAGAGATAGCCATACCGATTTTCTTAAATTTGTTCATAAAAACTCCTCTTTCCAGCCCTATCTTCAGGCTTTATGTCCTCATACTAGCACAATCTTTATATTTTGTCAATAATAATTTATAAAAATGTTTATGTTTTTTCGATTGTGCAGTATTTTTAATAGTCCATCACATATTATACCACTTATGTAATTAAAAACAATATATATTATATTAGAGTAAAAATCATTTGTTATAATAAATAATATGCTAGATTCAGCTAAACAATTTATCCAATCCGCAAATAATATAGTTATTATTCAAGCCGAAAACCCCGACGGTGACAGCCTGGGTTCAAGCTTAGCATTAGAAGAAGTCTTAAGTGATCTAGGGAAGACGGTGACATTGTATTGCCCCGTAGATATCCCAAAATATCTTCATTACATTCAAGGTTGGGATCGAGTGCAGAACGACTTTCCGTTTCAAGCCGACGCCGCGATAATTGTCGATACAAGCGCGGACATTCTTCTTAGTAAAGTACTAGAAACTCCCGGCGCACGACATTTCTTAGAAACACACCCAACCTTGGTTATCGATCATCACACAGCCGAATCAACACTTAGCTTTGATCATATTATGTTATCAGAAACCGTCGTGGCGACTGGGGAATTGCTATATAAACTATTCAAGTATTCCGGTTGGAAAATAAATCCTCAGGCGGCCGAAGATTTGTTGATAGCTATTATGAGCGACAGCTTAGGTCTGACTACGCAAAACACTACGGCTCAGACTTTTCATACGGCGGGAGAACTTGCAGAGCTGGGCGCATCCAATGCGGAAATTGAAGAGCGACGGCGTGAATTTATGAAGAAATCGCCAGAAATTTTGGCGTACAAGGGAAAATTGATCGAGCGAATCGAATATTTATTAGACGGACAATTGGCGCTGGTGCACGTGCCATTCGAGGAAATTCAGCAATATAGCGACGCTTATAACCCCGGCGCGTTGATTGGTGACGAACTGAGGCTGGTTGAAGGCGTGGCGCTCAGCTGCGTTATTAAAACTTACCCGGACGGCAAATTGACTGCACGCTTACGAGGTAATTTACCAATTGCCGATACCGTGGCCGGCTACTTCGGCGGCGGAGGTCATCCGTACGCGGCAGGATTCCGCGTATATGAAAGCTATGATGAAATCGTACGAGAATTAGTCACGGCGACGGATCAGGTTCTACAAACAGAATAGTATTGACGTTTTATTCTATTAGTGATATATATATATCAGCTTTTGTTGACAAGCTGAACAAATCCTTGTCCGAAAGCGTACTTTGACAAGCAGATGATTAGATTAAGACGAAACTTAAGCATGAAGCGAGGTTTTGGTTGTTGAAAGAAAATTGATTGACAATTGATTGACAATTGAAATCTCGTTTCATGCTATACGATCAAGCATGAAGTTCTTTGTCGAAAGGCAAAGATGGTGACAGTCGCCGCGAGGAAATCGGAAGGAGAGCCAGAGATGGCACCTATCGAAAACAACGCCAAGCGTCCTGCTGTCCGGTACACCGTACCATCACAGCGAAAGGCCGCCTTCCACGCGGGTGGATTTTCCTTCTATTCCAGCGAAGACAAGAGCGTTAACGTCATGTTCCCGAGCAACAGGGAGTACGAGCCACACCGGAAGATCAGCTCTCCTGACGTTAAGGGAATGAAACACTTCTATGGCTACGAACTATCCGACGACTACGGTGTTACCGTAGATTTCGTTTTCGGTAACAAGCAGGGCGATCCTGGACTACTGCCAATGTTCGACGGCAAAGGGAACATTTGCGGATACAAATTCCGGTACGGTTCTCCAGGTTACGTACAGCTAAAATATGGCGATTTCTTTACCGCCACTCGCAATGTACACGGAACTCTCATCGCCACTACTGACGAATCATGTTTTTTCCTCATGATGGACGGTGGCGTATACAACTTCTACGCATTCCGAAAAGGCGCTAGCCTGACCGTAGGTAACGTACTTTACCTACGCAAATTCGAGTGTCGCATCCCTGGAAAGGAAGACATCTACTTGCGCAAAGTAGAATCTTACCCTCACCGTGGAGAAATTCGAATGCAGAAGTTCGTTGGCAACAAGTACGCAGGATCCGTATTAGTAAAGGGTAGCAACAACAGCTTGCTGCTACCCGAGGTAGTCCCCGGAGAGCATTGTCTCTTGCCTTAGTCCTCACTGAAGTAACTCTGACCTCCTGGATCTCTTACCGTTTCTAACAGTAAGAGATCAGGGGCAACTGAATAGTGATGGACAGAAACTAAAATGGCGTCTTCTGGCGCGTCTTAATCTTCATCTGCTTGTCACTATTCATTGGAAGTTATTAAGTCCCAACTGGGGCTATTTTTTATGTCAATTTTGAAAAACCAGCCAGAGTGCCGTACAATAGAACTAATGATAAAACTCTATAACACGCTTACCAGACGAAAAGACGAGCTGACGCCGCTTGACGGAGAGACAGTTAAAATTTACACGTGCGGACTGACCGTGTATTCTCAGCCGCACATCGGCAACTGGGTTGGCTATATTTACTGGGATGTGTTGGTGCGACTACTACGCTGGCAAGATATTCCCGTTATTCGCACGCAAAACATCACCGACGTTGGGCATTTGACTAGCGATGACGATAACGGCGAGGACAAAATGGAAAAAGGTGCGCGTCGCGAGGGGAAGACTGCTTGGGATGTGGCAGAAAGATATATTTCTATAGCCAATCACGAGGCTTACGACGTGCTGAAATTGATAAAACCTGACTATTTGGCGCGAGCAACTGATTATATTCAGCAGCAGATTGACTTCGCCCGCGGACTAGACGATAAAGGGTTTTTATATAAAATCGACGGCGACGGAATGTATTTTGACACGTCGCTTTTGAAGGATTACGGTAAATTGGCGCGGCTGGACGTGGCGGGCCTGGAAGCTGGCGCCAGAGTAAGTGTTGAAGGAAAGCGTAATATTACCGACTTTGCCGTCTGGAAATTTTCGCCAAAAGATGCCAAGCGCGACATGGAATGGGATAGTCCGTGGGGAATTGGTTTTCCTGGCTGGCATCTGGAATGTTCGACAATTGCCCGTGAAACGCTCGGCGATTCCATTGATATTCACGCTGGTGGGATTGATCATATTCCAGTTCATCACACGAATGAAATTGCCCAAAGCGAAAGTCTGACTGGAAAACAATTTTCTCAAATTTGGCTGCACAATAATCACATAAAAGTCGACGGTCGAAAAATGAGTAAGTCGCTGGGCAACATTATTACACTGGAAGATATTATTTCGCGAGGATTTAGTCCGATAGCGTTTAAGATGGCAATTCTCAGCAAGCATTATCAGACAGAAGGCAATTTTACCTGGGAAATCCTGGAAGCGGCGCAGGCACGGCTAAATCATTGGCGAGATTATGCGGTTCTGAGACATCAGACTCACGACACGTTGGAAGATGACGATGATAAGGACGAGCAGGACGATTCGGTTTCGTTGCTAGCGGGACGTCAGGCGTTGGTCGAGAAATTGAACGATAATTTGGATACTCCAGGCGCACTGGCGTTGATTGATGAGGCGTTTTCACAATTAGACCACACACCGCTCGATAAGATTCATCGACAGAGTTTGGTACAATTTATTGATGAGATTGACGAGATTTTAGGACTAGATTTAGCCGAATCTACGCCTGACATTAATGACGATTTGAAGATGTTGATTATCCAGCGACGTCAAGCACGCATGGAGAAAAATTGGGAGGAATCCGACAGAATTCGTGATGAACTTCTTCAGGCTGGCGTTGCTGTTCGCGACACGCCAAGCGGCAGCGTTTGGGCATGGAAATAGCCCGCTAGATTCAACGGGCTATATTTTTTCTCTGCGTTAATTACTCTTCGTTTTTCAATTTCTTAACTAATTTATTAAGCGGTTTTTCGCTCTCAACGCGCTTAGACTTGACCTGTTCCAAGTAATTATCCAACAAAACCTTCACGACACCAGCGGCTGGAATAGCAATCAAACCACCCAATAGACCGCCGACGTATAAGCCAATTGTCACCGCCACCAGGACAGTCAAAGCCGACAACTCAACCTTCTTTGATTGGATAGATGGCGAAACAAAGTTATTTTCAATTTGCTGATAAACAACGAAATAAATCGCGTAAATAATACCAGCTGTCATGTTATTGAAGAATAGTAGTAGAGATATCAACGCGCCAGCAATAGTTGCACCAAACATTGGAATTAGCGTCAATACAAACGTTGCCATAACAGTAAGCATTGCCAAATTGGAATTTATGACAGGGAATGTCAAGCTCAATACAAACACCACAAAACCTGATAATATCGCATCGATTCCAGAAACGGTCAATTGTCCAGAAACATATCCCGTAATCACATTATACATACGACCGACCAATTTCTTATGGCGCTCCATTTTTTCCTCGTCGTTGTATAATCCCCACAAACGCTTCACCCAAGTTGGACCTTCGAGAAGCATCAGGAATGACAGCACCAACACCAAGAATAACGAACCCAGGAATGACGCCAAAGAACCAACACTGGACAACAGATTCGTGCCGACGCTCGTTGCCCAAGACGAAGACTGCTGCTTGATGTTTTCCATCATCGAGTCAACCTGCGGACGTAAATTGTTCTTATCGATAAAATCATTGACACCACGCCACTGTGAGCTTGCTTGGTCAATTATACTCGGAATGCTCTCGACGAATTTGGCAGATTGCTGGACAATCGGCGGAATGACAAACCAAACCACACAGCCCAAAAGCAGAACCAGCGTCGTATATGCCAACGCTGTGCCGCCCAATCGGCTTTTTCCAGGAAGTTTTTTAGCAATTGCCGCAACTGGACGATTCAGCGCCAGCGCCAAAAATAGGGAAATCCCCAGTAGAACTAGTGCATCCTTTGCGGAATAAATTGCCAAACCAGCCAAGCCAAAGCCCATCACGACCAGCCAAAATCGCACAAATGTTTTTGTGTCTATCTCTATACGTACTTTCATAATTAAACTTTACCAGCTTTTCGCCTTGTCCGCAACGCCGACAGAGATAATTTACTATCATAAGACATCGCGCCGTATCGGAAAACGCGAACTGATAGCCACATGACAAATATTGCCGTAACGACCAAAATCGCCGAACCTAGCAGAGCTTCCCAAATCGGCAAATTGCCTATTGCGTTTCGTAACAACAATGGAATCGGCGCAGTGAATGGAAATAGTGATAAGAATTTCACGAAGAAATAATCAGGGAAGGAAACGAACGCCGTGATTCCGTAAAATGGACCAATGAATAACATAATTACAATTCCGAACCACTGGCTGGCTTCTTTGGCGGTCGGCATCATCGCACCCAAAGTCACCAACATTCCCGTAAATAAAGTGAAGCTTGCGGAGAAAATTATGATTGCCAGACCAATTCTCACAGGATCAAACACGAGTGTACTCAAGTCCAGATTAGGCAATTGCAACTTCGAGCCAAACGCCAAATAGCCCGCCAAAACCGGCAAAACAATCACCAAAATCTGAATCAAAGCCAACACCATCAAAGACAGAATTTTACCCGTAATCAAAGTGTCGGTTTTAACAGTCGTAAGCAGCATTTCCACCGTGCGATTTTCTTTTTCCTCGGTAGTGCTAATAAGCATTTGATTGCCAAAAATACTGATGAGAATGAACAAAATAACCAAAAACATTCCCGGCACAATCATCTCATTAATGCCGCCGTGCTCTTTTCCGTCCAGATATGTGGTTGATGACAATTGGATTTTGTCGCGTAAAATTGCAACTTGTGCTGGACTGACGCCGCTTGCTACCGATTGGCTCAATAAACTCTGCGCCACCGCGCCATATTTTCCGTTTTGGAATAGCCCAACATCTTTACCGTAAACTTCAACCTTTTGCTTGCTCAAATCTTTTGGAAAATAAACATACGCATCAACCTTATTGTTTTTTACGTCGTCAATTCCAGATTCTTTCGATTTGGCAGTTTTGGCTTTAATTGCCGCCAGCAATTCTGGCTTCACCAACTTCGAATCGTCCGTGACTTCCAACGAAAATTCTTGCTTTTCCAGATTTTTTGACGCTTCAATAGTCGTGCTTTGCGACCAAAACATAATGCCATACAGCACGCCAATCAACAAAGGGAAGCCCAAAGCCGTCAGCCAAAATGTCGGTTTTTTCAGCGTTCTAAGCGTTTCAAATTTGAAAACCGTCCCCAAATTGTGCATTTTACTCATCACTCAACTCCTTCGCTTCGCCGCCGTAAACTTGAACAAAAATGTCGTCCATTGAAGCGCCGCCAAATTGTTTTTTCACTTCTTCCAATGTTCCGTATGCTGCCGCTTGACCGTCCTTCAATAAAATCAAGCGATCGCACAATCTTTCGACTTCCTCCATCTGGTGCGTAACGTAAATAATTGTCGCGCCAGCTTTTCGCTGCTCCTCAATTATGTTCATCAACAAACGGCGATTCACTGGATCAAAACCTTTGGCGGGCTCGTCCATAATCAGTAGTTCTGGATCGCCCATAATCGTTACACCAAGCTGAATTTTCTGCTGTTGTCCGCCAGACAATTTATCAAGTTGCGTGCTGGCCTTATCGCTCAAATTGACGCGCTCCAAAAACTTCATAGAAAAATCCTTAGCCTCTTTGCGACTCAAGCCCTTCAATTGACCAAAGTAGAGCATCACGTCTAAGACTTTTTCTTTTTTATACAAGCCGCGCTCCTCAGGAAGATATCCGAGGCGAATCTGGCTTTCCACCGAATATGGCTTGCCGTTTATCAATAAATCGCCCGCGGTCGGCTGATATAACCCCAACAATGCGCGCAACGTCGTAGTTTTTCCCGAGCCATTACTTCCCAAAAAACCAAAAACTTCGCCGCGAAAAACGTCGAAACTCAGATCTTTAATAACAGTTTTATCACCGAAACTCATCTTAAAATGACGAATCTCAACCATTTTTTTATTATCTGGCATACGCCTCCTTTTCTTTAAATAAAATTATAGCACTTAGCGCAGGAAAAAAGATATAATATAAATATGCGACTACTGGTCATTGAGGACGAACGAAAAATTGCGAGAGTCATAACCGAATCTCTGAAACGCGAGAAATACGCGGTTGATACGGCATATGACGGAGAAGAGGGCTTTAATTTGGCAGACAGTCAGCCGTATGATTTGTTGATTGTTGATCGAATGTTGCCAGGCATGGATGGTACGGAGATTGTTAAAAAATTGCGTGAGAACGGGAAAAATATGCCTATTTTATTCCTTACAGCATTGAGCACAACCGAAGATAAAACGCTCGGACTGGACGTGGGCGCCGATGATTATTTGACTAAGCCATTTGCAATTGATGAATTACTGGCGCGAGTAAGAGCCTTGCTTCGTCGTCCGCCAATTCAGCAACCAGACATCTTGAAAATTGACAATTTAACAATCGATAAGCAACAACAGACGGTGACTCGCGCAGGAAAAATTATCGACCTGACGAGCAAAGAATATGCGCTGCTGGAATATTTAATGCAACATCCAAATCAGATTCTCAGCAAGGAAACGCTAATTGATCACGTCTGGGATTTTGATGCCGATATTTTACCGAATAATGTCGAGGCGTACATAAAAAATCTGCGCCAAAAAATCGACAAACCATTCAAAAAGCAATTAATAAAAACCGTTCGCGGCTTTGGGTATAAGATTGAGTCATGAAAATTTTTACTTCCGCAACAATTAAATTAGCTGGTTGGTATCTGATGATTTTAATGATTGTCAGTTTGCTGTTTAGTAGCATTATTTTTCAGGTGGCGCGCTCAGAGGTTGATGCGCAAATTCATAAAATTATCGTTCAGAGAAAGGGTGATTTTCCTGCAATTAATCTGTCGGAGAGAATAGATAATTCAACTCAAAATCTTTTGGTTAGTCTGGGCTATATAAATCTCATCGTGTTGCTTGCTGGCGGTTGGTGCTCGTACTTGTTAGCGAAGATCACGTTAAAACCTATAGAAGCTGCTCATAAAGCCCAGTCGCGATTCGTCGCTAATGCCAGCCATCAATTGCGAACTCCATTAGCCATTATGAAGGCTGAAACTGAGTTTGCGCTAAAAAATCGGAAGGCAGAGAAGGCGGAACTTACGGAAACGCTGGAGAGTAATCTGGAAGAGATCAATAAATTGACAGAGCTTACGGCGATGCTTCTGGAATTATCGCGAACGGAAAATAAGTTGGCGTTGGAAGATAAAAGTTTTAATTTGACGGAATTGATATCCGAACTCGTCCGCGAGCGGAAAGCCGAAGCGCGAGTTAAAATGAGTTGCCCAGAACACATAAATATTCCGCTTCATCATACCGCCACGCGAGAATTGTGCGCGATTTTACTCGACAATTCATTGAAACATAGCCCGAAAAATTCTATGGTAAAAATCCGCATTATCCCATCAAAGCAAAACGTAGTAGTCCACTTCATCAACGACGGGACAATCTCACAGCAAACCTTACCGCACGTTTTTGAGCGATTTTTCCGCGGCAATCAACAGACGAAAGGCTACGGATTAGGATTACCATTGGCGGAACAATTGACAAAAGCATTGGGCGGACAAATCTCTGTTACTGCATCAAAAAACTCAACCATTTTCACAATCTCTCTGCCGATTCTGTAAATTTTCAGCTATTTTTCAGAATTAGATGTTGTAATAGGATTGTTGATTGGTAAATTGCCAATCCGAAAGGGGAAGTATGAGTACAACATTTTTAAGCAAAAAAGGATTTAAGGAGCTTCAGAAAGAAATTTCTGGACTAGAGATTTCGGAAAAAGCGCTCATATTGGAATTGAAAGAAATTGGGCGCGCCAAATCACGCGATGATAAACTACACCGCAACGACGTGATTACGCAACTGGAAAATGTCCAATCAAAAATCTTTACGAAAAAAGATATTTTGCGTCACGCCAAGCCGCTACCAAGGAAGCGTGATCGCCTAAAGATTGCTATTGGCTCAGTCGTGGATTTAATGGATCAGCAGGGAAAAATCTTCCGCTATACGCTGGTTCATAGTCTGGAAGCAAACCCTCTGGACGGGCGAATTTCTGTGGATAGTCCGCTGGGAAAAAGCTTGCTGAATCACAAGAGATCCGAAACTGTTTCCTGGAAAAATGGCTTGACGACGAAGCAGCTACAAGTCGTCAAAATTAGCTAATCTCAATTGTCCACCACGACAGTTTAGTCCTCACTAGCTAGTGGGGGCTTTTTATATAAGACAATAGCCTAAAAACAAAAAATCACCCAAAAGGGCGATAATTTACACCTGTTCAAATTTTGGCTGGGACGGCAGGATTCGAACCTATTTCCAGACTATGGCACAGCACATTGAAAGATAAATCAGGGCAAGCCCCGCTCGGCGGGTCGCCCGCGCCCCGACCCACCGAAGATCGCTGCTGAGATTTTAGTGATTTCCATTTAAATATTGCACTTTAATAAATAGCGTTGCCCCTATAGTAATACTTATGTTATTGCAGTATAGTAAAATCATGAGCAAACTCCGCCTACACATCGCTAACGCCAACCAAACTTTCACCGATGCCGAAATTGCCATATTCAAAAATACAGCGCAACAAGCCGAGACTTTTGTTTCGGGTGAGTTCGCGCAGTTTGATTACGAAGTTGATGTAATTATCACTACACCTTCGTTTATGCTGCCAACTATCGCCGAGGACGGAATCGCTGGCAAAACGCTTCATTCGCGCTTGGTTATGATTTCTGTTGATAAAAGCCAGCACGGGGTTAGCGAGGATTTTATTTTCGAAACGATTTGCCACGAAATGTCGCATTCGCTGCGTTGGGAAAAACTGCCTGAATATGCCGAAACTATGTTTGATGGGATGATTTTGGAGGGATTGGCGGTCGCACTAGAAGAGGAAGCGATGATTAAACTTGGACAGCGAAACCAACAATTTTTCTTGAGAGAAATGCAGAAAACTTCTCAAGCTGAAATTGACAAGATAATTGCCGCACTACAAGGCAATTTTGAAGACAAGGTTTACGATTATATCAAAATATTTTTCACCGGCGATGATATTTTGCCGCGCTGGGCGGGGTATAAACTTGGGTATTACTTTGTGAAGCAATACCTACATCAAACTAGTCAGACTATCGCACAGGCGACTTTAGCAAGTTACAAGGATTTTATCCTATAAATTGAAGAGTCCCCGTCGCGATATGCGTAACAACGGGGACGAGATGTAGTTTTAAACTACACTTTTTGTGATCGCACTATCCGCGACGTGAAGGCTACCTGCCGCAGCCGCTGCCACAGCTATTGCCTCCACATCCAGCGCCGCAGCTACCGCCAGCGCAGCCGCTTCCACCACTGCCGCAGTTATTTCCGCCGGAGCCACCGCCGCAGTGGCTTCCGCCGCCACCGCTAGCCATAGCCCGCGAAACCGGCGACACTACCACAGTGATAGTTGAGAGAGTCTTGGTGTGCATAAGATCACCTCCTTTCTGTTTGGATTCGCGAATCCATCCTGCATAATTCGCATATCAATGCAGGACAGACTCAAGCAAAATAGTGCGGCATAAGACGCGCGTCTTCTGCCACACAAGTCAGTGAGTGATGAGAGTAGTGTCCGGCACCAAAGCCAAAGCTGATCGGAACCAGCTTAGGGCTTAATACTTTTACAACTCTCAATGCAGAGCGTTCTTCCGATACGTCCACGACAACCACATCCAGCTTGCGCTTTAGATTATCGATCGAAGCCGTTGTCTCAGGAGTAGTTTTTGAGATTTCACCCTCAAAAAGAAATTCCAGGTGCTCATGATATAGCTTCGACTGAGCATAAAGCGCTTCATGGTCTAGGACGCTATGAACATGTTCGGGAGTAAGCTCTCGTGTACTCTGCTCGTTTAAGCCGTAGATCAGCCTAGACTCAGCCTCTTGAAAAGCCTTGACGGCAGCCTCATCAAACGACTCCAGCGAGCTGGATGCACCACTTACAAAGCAGGGATATGAGTCGGAGGTAATCACCACTTCAATGACAACAACTCCCATCTGGCTCACATCAAGGACAGTCATATCGTGACCTCGACTACTCCAGTACTTCGCCCTGTTTTGCAGATGTAGTGGCAGAATCGCATAATCCAGCATGCGCGGACTACGCTTTTCGTACCAGCTACGCATCAGACTGTCTCGCTCGACGATCTCTAGCAAGCCTCGGTCAATAGCCCCAGCCATATCAGTGTAGGCTGCAAAACCCGAAGAGCAGGTGTCTACCACCAACTTTCTTTCGAGTTTTGGCGTGGAATAGAATACAAGATCAGTCGGTACGAATACCGTTTCTCCCGCATAATCTACCCCCTTGACCCATTCAATTTCCAAATCCTCGCTAAACTTTTGCAGATGAGGAAACTGAACATACTGCGCATCGGTAAGAGGCGCAATGACCCGTGGATCAAGCCAACGACCTGATAGTTCTCGCGCTGACGACCGAACATCGTAGAAGAAATGTGACGACTGCTGTCGTTCATATCCTTCTGCGATAGCCTTGAGCTTTGCGTCAGACCACGACGTCGATATTCCACTAGCAACTTGACCATTTTGCGCAGTAGCCAAGAATTGGAAATACGACTTATTGCAGTTATCAGCAAGCGTGTCATCAGCAAACCAGGCGTGACTAACAGCCTTGTCGCCTCCGAGCATCTCGCTCTCGAGTTGCGCTAGTAATGACTGCTTTTTCTCTGTACTTGCGGCGGCAGGCTTGCCAAGCGCAATCGCCAGAAACAAAAGACAGTCATCAAGCTGCAACTCATCAGCAACTTCCTGTTCTCTCATTCCTCCGAGGAAGCAGGTAGCCATGCCAGACTCCACCGCTCCGAGAGCAATATTCTGAGCAATCTCACCAGTCTCAATAGCCATGAAGCGATACCCCAGATTTGAGTACTTATACGGCTGCCGATTTTCATCAGCAGCGATAATAAGCATCAAACTCGCATCAAAGGGCATCCCAATACTACTAAAAGCATGAGAAATTCGCTGAGGATCAGGGTTTTCGTTGAATAACACAAGTCGACCACGCTCGTTGTCGTACTCATAGTATCCAGACGGGAAATCCTTCTGCTCTTCAAGAGCAATGACGAATAGCTTCATCGGATAGAGATTACCCGCTGAAGGCACCGAATGTCTATTTAAGGCATAGCCAATGTCCAGTAGGTCGCCAACATCTTTGATAGACAGAGGCTCTCCCGTGAAATTCCTACAACTTGAACGACGAGCCTGCAACTTTACGAGTTCAGAAGAATTCTCGTTAGAGTCTAACGAGAATTCAACACCCTTCTTGACCGACATACGAGAAGAGTTGACATGTGCCATAATTTCCTCATCGGTAATGTCAGAAGGGTACGCCATAGGATTTGCACTGATAGCGTGGAAGCGCTTGTACACTTCTCGACCGTCAATCACAATACCAAGCGAACCGAGATCGCTAAGCAGTCCCTTGATAAAGTTTTCGTCAATATTCCTGAGTCTACTAGCAATCATGCCAATGGAGTTCTGACCATTACACAGCTCTAGGATAGCCCATGTACTTGACGCGACTTCTGACCCCAAGAAGATTTCTTGGTACGGCAAAACGAACTTGATTCCGTCATCCTTCGGGATTGCCGGAACCACAAGAAGTGGCTTTTTAAGCACTTCTAGCACACTCCTCTCTTGGATAGTACGATGATGTGAAAGGACTAGATAGATAGACGCATCAAATACAATACTCTAGACTGTGTCCGAGTAGTACAAGCGCTAATTACCTATCCTTAACGACAGTGTAGCATAAATGCTACTTATTGTCATCAATTTATCTGTAAAAAATTAAAAATGCTATCTATCATATGTAGAACAATTATAGTTACTGCTGTAGGCTTGATAATAAACGACAGTTCCTAGAACTAGACGACTGTTTGGAAAGCGTGTCCGTGAATTTCGTAAGACAAGAGGATATTCGCAAGAGTAATTGAGACGGATAAAGCTGGACTTCATCGAACCTATATAGTGTCTATATAACGTGGTGGATAAAATATTTTAATTGATAGCCATACATGACCGTCAAACTTTTCTAGCTAAAAAATCGGAGATTTTGAGCGAAAAGAAAAGTTTGGAGAAAAATTAGACAAAGCTTACAACTAACCACAATGCCTAGATCGAATCTCACAATACAAAACAAGGCTCTTACCACCCAGTCGCTAAAACAAGTTTAGAGTTGGCTCAAAAAACTGCTTTCCGAAAGAGGACGGAAAGCAGTTTTTACTTTTGGCAAGAATTAAAAAATACAAATAGAAAAATCGCCATTTTAGGCGACGATTCTGAAAAATCCGTTTCTTGGCTGGGACGGCAGGATTCGAACCTGCGAATGCTGGGACCAAAACCCAGTGCCTTACCACTTGGCGACGTCCCACTATTGCCAGGACAATGACGATTATAGCACGCTATCCAGAAAAAATCCACACATCCTGATATAATATATCCTAATGGGAAAACAAATTTTTGAGACCTTGAGATTAGAAAAAATCGTTGGCGGCGGGCAAGTCATCGGCACCTTAAACGATGGACGAAAAGCGTTCGTCTGGGGAGGGCTGCCTGGTGAATTAGTAACAATTCGCGTGACAAAGAAAAAATCTCACTTCGTCGAGGGAATAGCTACAGAAATTATTGAAAAAAGTCCAGAGCGAATCGCACCGAAGGACAAAGATAGTTATTTAAGCACCAGCCCCTGGCAAATCATGCCGATGGCCAGTGAGCAATCTCAGAAAATAGCGCTAATCGAGGAAGCTTTTTTACTTCACAACGTCACGCTGCCCGGTAAAATTGACATATTTTCCGACGGCGTGGAATTTAATTATCGCAATAAGGTTGAGTTTAGCTGGTTTGGCGACAAAACGGACGACGACGAAAAAGAAACTCTGGACTTGGCATTTTTCAAGCGTGGTGGTAAGGGGAAAGTCGTCGTTAATGGAACTAGCTTAGCGCATCCGAGCATAAATAAATTGGCAATTGAAATCCGCGACCTATTAAGAACAAAGCCAGTCACTGCTCGTCAATTAAAAACCCTCTTAATTCGCTCAGACCAACAGGGAAACGCCGTCTGGCAATTGTACATAAAAGATCGAATAGAAAACCTAATTTCCGAAGACGAAGCCAAATTGCTATCGACCAAAGGCGGCGAAATAATCTATTCCGACCCCAAAAGCCCAGCCAGCAGAATCACCGAACGCTTGAATAAATTCGGCGACACGACACTCAGTGACACAATTTTGGGCGTCACCTTCAATTACGCTTGCGAAGGATTTTTTCAAGTCAACATTCCCGTTTATGAAAAAGCCCTGAACGATATGAAAAAATGGATTGATTGCAATGAAAAATTGCCGACACTTGACCTTTATTCTGGAGTTGGGACAATTGGCCTGACAATTGGCGGAGATGATGTGACTCTGGTGGAAATTAATGAGCATGCCGTCGCAGAAATGCAGAGAAATATCACCAAGTTAAACCGAACCGACGCTAAGGCAATTTTAGCGCCAAGCGAAAAATCTCTAGAATGCATAACCGGCAAGCAAATTGTCATCGTTGATCCACCGCGCGCTGGACTTCATGCGGACGTTACTAATCGACTGCTGGAAACTGAGCCTCCTCGAATTATTTACCTGAGTTGTAATCCAGTCACACAGGCGCGAGATGTCAGTCTACTTCAGGAAAAATACGAAATCGTGCATCATCAAGGTTACAATTTCTTCCCGAGGACGCCGCACATTGAGCACCTTGTGGTCTTAGATAAAAAGATATAACATATGTTCACGGAGGTTCTATGAAATTATTCAATAAAAAGGAAGCTGTTTTTATCCAAAACGCTGGGGGTGCTATTATAACTAAGTCGATCTATGAAGGAAAATCTAAACTAAAATGGCTTTTTAGAGAGGAGGGAGCCAATCCAGCCGATTGTGGATGGCGAGCAATAGGAGACACTGACACTCAAGAATATATAGATAACCCAAATAATCTTATAATTGTAGATTTCAATACCCTTGCAAATATTGAGCCCGCCGTTTTGGCAGTATACGACATGCCTATAGGTACAGACCTAACATTCCATTTTGACGAAAGCGGAAGGTATTTTACAGACTCGAATACTGGCGAACGAATAAAAATGTATTAGTAGAATCTATACACTACGCCATTACAACATGATATGCACTTTTTCTACTAGTTAAGGTTACCGAACAATTCGTCGACCAGCCCAGCGAGCAATGAATAACTGGGCTAGCATCGCTACGACAATTGCGCCAGCAGCTGGCCACATTATGAACAAATTCGGCACGGTGAAGTCGAAGAAATCACGCAGGAATCCAAAACCAAAGCTTCCAGCCGCCACGACAATCACCGACAGAAGATAAAGCAGGCGAGCACGTTTGGCGGACTTATCGATAGTCACGTCCAGCATAATTCCCACCAAGAACACCAAATATACGCCAAACAAAGTCGCGGTAAGCACCGTCATCGTTGCGACTTCTGCGGCGTGGCCGGGGAACATAACAGAGGTAATCCAATAGGTAAACGCGACTGCTACACCAGTAATTAAAGCAATCGGCGCAACAGCCAGCAAAGTGTCGTACCAGAATCTCTTTGGATTTATTCGATGCTTCGGCACTGGCGGGAATAGTGTCCACATAAGAGTCGGCATAGTCACCAGAAAAATATTCATAAACGTAATATGACGCGGCGAATACGGATAATTCATGTTAATAAGAATCGTTGCAAGGAGAAGTGTTACGCCGTAAATAATTTTATGGAAAAATAGAATAGCGATCACCTCAATAGCCTGCATGATTTGATTGCCCAATTTCATTCCCATCGGCAAAGAAGTGAATGAATTATTAAGCAATATAATGTCGGAAACTCGACGAGAAGCCGGCGCGCCAGCGTACATCGCCACGCCCAGGTCCGCTTTTTTTAACGCCAAAGCGTCATTTACCCCGTCACCGACCATGCCAGTGAATTTTCCGGATTGTTGGAATCTGTTTATTAAACGCTCTTTTTGGTCTGGCAAAACTCTAGCGAAAATCGTGTAAGTATCAGCGGCTTTATTAAAATCGTCTTCATTCAGTGCCGCCAAATCTTCACCTAAAATCGCCTTTTCTGGATGCTTGATTCCAGCTTCCTTGGCAATATATTGAACCGTGCGCGGGTTATCGCCAGAGATTACGCGGATAGTTACGCCTTGGCTCTGCAAAAAATCCACCGTTTCAACAACACCATGACGTAAGGAATTACGCAGAACAACCGCACCAATTGCCGTTCCAGAGCCATTTTTCAAGTCTTTCAATTTAGTCTTATCATCCGAGAATTCAGCCAGCATCAACACGCGCAAACCATTGTCAGCCCAATCATTCAGCTTCTTCTGAGTTTCCTTGCTCACTGGCGCCAACTTCGA
>CAUUDX010000008.1:0-20434 GCA_963544125.1 uncultured Candidatus Saccharibacteria bacterium
ACCTGGTGTCCTAACCGCTAGACGATAGGGCCATAACTCCATGGATTATACCATGGAAAGGGAAGGCTTGTCTACTTTTTCTCTATGTTGGACGTCGACTTTTTATAATAAGATAGCATGGCCCAAGAGCTATATATTAAAACGACAAGAGAAATAACAATAGGAGAGAAATATAAATTGATCATACCGATAGTCGACAAGATCTTTACAATGAATGAGTCTTTATTGGCAATGAGGAAAAATAGCCCGAATCGTAAGAAGATAACTAATACATAAAACATAACCGTCGCACACCCAACGACATTCAAGACTTTTGAAACTTTATCAGTAATCCAATATCGTCCAATTTTATACCAATAAACTGAAATACAAGCGAGTATGATAGCATATGCCCCTAAGATATGACCCAGAGGACCAATGAACGACTTAAATATATCAGACGTGGCACTAATGAGGTTCGCCGAGATAAGACAAATTATCACAAAAATCACAGTTCGTTTAAAAGCTGGGTTACTTTGGTCATTATACTGATCATTATTCATAGAATTAGTATACCACGTTTATCACTTGAGATTTTACCGAAAATTCGCCATAATAAAACCATGAAAAAGGGCGGGATTTACTTTAAGCCTCACACGATTTCCAGATTTTGGTTGAGAAGGTTGTGTGAAGTGGCATTACTGAGCTGTTTTACAATTATTCTTTTATATGCGTGGGCACGATTTATACCGACCGGCTATCAATTACCAATAGGATTATCTGTCTCAGATTTGGCGGCTGGCGTGGCGGGAATCGGCAGCCTAATTGTACTAATCTTATGCTTTTGGCTTCCCAGAAAACACGAAACTGAAATTGGAATTTTCGTATATCTATTAACCGTTACTGTGGCCGTAACAACCATAATTACCAGCGGTGGAGTCGTTTCGCCATTCCTGGTTATGTGGATTATTGTAGCAATATTCGCGGGATTCTTCGGCGCAATAATCTTAGGAATAATGGGGATTTTGGTTATTTTACAAATCATAGCCACCAGTATTCAGCAGGGAGTAAATATACAATTCATCATCGGCTACCTATTCTTCGGATTTTTACCTTTGATTTTTAGCCTTGTTTTGTGGATTCGCCGCCAAAAAACCGACGACAACACATCCAGCCTGGAGAATAAACTTTCCGCAGTTGAAAGTAAGTCTGATGTAGTGATTAATGCTATCGACGACGGCGTTCTGGCTATCTCCAAAGACGGCAACATAGAACTAATAAACCCGTCCGCCCAACAAATTATCGGCTGGGACCAAGGCGACGCGCTCGGACTCAACTGGAAGAGCGTCTTAAAACTCGTCACCTCAGACGGAAAAGACGTAGAGGACATCGAGAATCCAATAGCCCAATCCTTGTCGAAAAACCAGCCAACTCATAACGATAAATTATTCCTATTGACCAGCTCCGAAAAGCGCATTTTAGTTTCAATCGTCAGCTCTCCAGTTGGCACTGAGGGCGAAGGAATTATCGTAGTTTTCCGCGACATCACCAAAGAAAAAGCCGAGGAACGCGAACAAGCCGAGTTTATCTCCACCGCCAGCCACGAAATGCGTACACCAGTTGCATCGATTGAGGGCTATTTGGGACTGGCTTTAAACCCAGCCACCGCTCATATCGATGAAAAGGCGCGAGATTTCATCACCAAAGCTCACGAATCGGCGCAACATCTGGGACGATTATTCCAAGACCTCCTCGACATCAGCAAAGTTGAAGACGGACGAATGAAAAATAATCCGAAGATCATCAACGTAAACGAATTTTTGAAAGATATTTTTGAAGGACTAGAGGCGAAAGCCAATGAAAAACAACTCAATTACATTTTCATGCCAGACATAATTGACGAGGGTAAGGAAAAATCATTGCAACCGATTTTTTACGCCAATATTGATCCTGATCATTTTCGAGAAGTTGTTAGTAATCTGATTGAAAATGCTATAAAATATACACCATCAGGAGAGGTTATTGTCAATATTACTGGCGACGATAAGCAGATTTCCGTGAGTGTGAAGGACAGTGGAATCGGCATTCCCGCCGAAGATATTCCACATTTATTTCAGAAATTTTATCGAGTGGACAATTCCGACACGCGAGAAATTGGCGGAACCGGCTTGGGATTATATTTGAGTCGTCGCTTAGCCGAGGCGATGTCTGGAAATCTGCGCGTTGAAAGTAAATATAAAGAGGGAAGTACGTTCTATTTGGAAATTCCTCGCATGAGCAGTTCGGAAGCAAAACAACGCTTGGAATCCGCGAAAATTGAAAAATCTGAAGACGCAACTTCAAACTCTCTAACTCCAGAAAAAAACGAAATCGCTACAGAAAAAAAGACGGAATATGCCACAACCGAGAATAGTAGCGAGATTGTCAATTCAGCTCCAGCCGCAATTGCAACTTCAGAGAACCCAGCCCTAGTCACGCCAACTACTCCAGCAGCCCAGACAGAAACTACGCAGCCAGCAAAAACCTCCTCCGAGCCGACGCTGGCTGAAATTGAGGAAGAGTTGCGCAAAAAGCGCCAGCAATTGTCCATACCTGGTCGCGAATAATAGCCATAAGGACTATGGATTTTTTGTCAAAACTTCAGTATAGTATAAACATATGACAAAAATTTTATTGGTTGAGGACGACAAAAGTTTACGCGAAATTTACGGCGTACGACTTTTGGCGGAGGGCTACGATATCGTTTCGGCGGGCGACGGAGAAGAAGCTCTAGCCATGGCAATTAAAGAACGTCCGCGATTAATTTTAAGCGACGTGATGATGCCGAAGATCTCCGGATTTGATATGCTGGACATTCTACGCTCGACGACAGAAACAAAAGACGTTAAGGTGATTATCATGACTGCACTATCATCAGAAGATCAGCGAAAACGCGGCGAGCAGCTTGGTGCTGATAAATACTTGGTGAAATCTCAGGTGGGAATAGAAGACGTTGTGAGAGCAGTTCACGAAACCTTGGGTGATCTTCCAGGAGTTGGCACAAATCCAGTGCCAGTTTCACAACCAGCTCACACATATGAGCCGACTCCAACCGCCCACGTCAATCCAGCTCCTCAGCCGATGCAGAACCAAACACCTCGACCGGTCGCCAGGCCTGATGTTTCTTCATTGTCACCGCAACCAGCTGCCCCCGTTGCAACGCCAACAGCTCCTGCAGTAAATCCACTTATACAGCAACATCCGCAACAAGCATTCGCGCCAGCACCACAACCGCTACCTCAACCAGCACAAACTCCAGCGCTGCAACCGATTCCAACGCCTCAGCAACAACCAACAACCCTACCGCAACCTATGGCGCCATTTTCATCGCCCGCACCGCGTCCTTCAGGGCTTGGCGACCGCGTAATTCAACCTTTGCCAGCTGACGATTCTCAGAGTTCGGTAGACATTTCCAAGCTTATGGCAGAAGAATTGGACAATACACAGACAGTTTCTAAACCGACTGCAGAAACTCAACCAGCGCAAACTCCAGTACCACAGCCGATTCCGACACCCCAGCAACAACCAAATCCTATTGAGCAAGCTAGCTCAATGCCTCCAGTCCAAGCACAATCTCAAGAGCAAATCATTCCGCATCAATCGTCAGAAACTCCTCAGCCGACACAATTCCCACCAATAAATCCGCAACAATGATAAACCCAGACACAAAGCAAGAATCTTGGCGCCTCAATAAATTCGTGGCGCTGTGCTTGGGTGTTTCCAGGCGGAAAGCCGATGAATTGATAGATAAGGGGAAAATAACTATTGACGGTCAGCTCGCCAGGTTAGGACAACAAATTTCCGATAATAATAGAATATCCTACAATGGCAAAACCTTAGAGCTACAGAAAAAGCAACTTATTCTGCTACATAAGCCAACGGGGTATTTATGCTCACGCGCTTCTCAGGGCGGTATTCCGACAATCTACAAACTATTACCAAAAAATCTTCACCACTTAAAGCCCGTCGGCAGACTTGATAAAGACAGCTCTGGGCTGATTCTCATGACAAACGACGGAGATTTTGCCCACACCATGACACATCCATCGTTTTATAAGATTAAGCGGTATCTTGTCACGATAGACCAGCCACTGCAACCTTTGCATCGTCAAATGATCAATGATTTTGGCGTGCAACTGCCAGACGGGCGTAGTCAATTGACACTAGAAAGACAACACGAAGGCGATGATTATCGCTGGATAGTCGAAATGAGCGAGGGCAGAAATCGTCAAATTCGGCGAACTTTCGATGCGCTCGGATATGCCGTCAAAAAACTCCACAGAACAAACTTCGGCAATTATTCGCTCGACGACCTTAAAAGAGGCGAATGGCGAGAAGAAAAATTCACGAACTCATAAATTACTCCTCAGCTCTTTACATTTTACGGTAAATATTGTAATATAGCTTTTATGCTAAATTTGATAGAAAGTGTAATTGCAAAATGGAAACGCTAGGGCGCGAATCTGAGCCTTTGTCCTCAGAAAAACTAAGAGCAGTCATACGTAACCTTAAGGAAGAAAGATCGGATACCATAGAAAAACTGTTCTATGATAAGGATGAGTCCGACATTTTACCAAAATTCCTAGAAAATCAAATCTACGCTTACATCGAACTTATTAAAGAGGTTGAGAAACATACTACGAAATTTGAATATCCTATATCCGTAGCGTTCAAAGATGACGACAATAACGTTTACTACTGCATAAATAACCCCGAAGAAAATTGTTACATAACACTTTACCCAAATCCAATCAGCGAAGAACCTCCAAAAGCCTACGTCCACGATTACGTCAGAGAATATAATAGCGACGAGAAGGAGTATAGATTAGTCGTAGCCGATCCTAAAGAGTTTACAGCAGAAAACAACCCGAACTATTTTACGGATTTTCTAAAAATAGTTCGTCCGTGCGAGGCTTACGTAAACAGTGTCATCGCCAAAATGTCTTAAAACTGCTATAATATATAATCATGTCTAAATTACCAACAGTTGCCATTATCGGGCAAGCCAACGTCGGCAAAAGCTCGCTATTCAATCGCTTGACGCGCTCTCGCACAGCCATCGTAGCCAGGGAGGCTGGAACGACTCGCGACAACGTTGTTGGTAAAGTTTTATATAAACGACGCAATGTAGATTCTGCGCCATCAGATGACTATTCGCAATTTTGGCTCATTGATACAGCTGGACTTAAAACTGCCGAAGACGAATTTGAGGCGACCATTCAAGACCAAATCGCTGACGCGTCTGCTGCTGCCGACGTAATCCTCGTAACGGTTGACTCAACCGTTTATCCTTCTGATGCTGATCGACAGCTGACCAAAAAAGCCCTAAAAAGCGGCAAGCCAGTCATTTTAATCGCCAATAAAGCAGACTTAAAAGGCTCTCTTCATGTTGACGAATTTAAGCGGCTTGGCATAAAAACCATCATAAAAACTTCCGCTGAGCACAGTATTGGCATTTCGGAACTTCTTGATAATATCGCTGAACTTATTCCACCAGCCACTGAAACTGCACCTGACGACATTATTCGCGTTGCACTAATCGGCCGTCCGAATGTCGGAAAGAGTAATTTGTTCAATACTTTAGCAGGCAAGCAGCAAGCCATCGTTGCCAACGTCGCCGGCACAACTCGCGACGTAAACCGCGTTCAAGTTCGTTATCACGGACAAACAATTGAGCTGCTCGACACCGCTGGAATTCGCCGCCAAGGAAAGCAAGAAACGGGAATTGAGAAGTTCTCAGTTCTTCGCACCATGCAAGCCATCAACGAGGCCGACGTTTGTCTGCTTCTTATGGATGTCAATGAGCTTAATGTCCAATTGGATCAGCGCCTAGCCGGAATCATTGACGAAGCGGGCAAGGGACTGGTTCTGGTTGTCAGCAAGTGGGATTCCGTCGAAGGTAAGGATGCTTACACGCACGACGAAATTGCGCCACAAATTAGCTATAATTTCAAATTTACCCCATACGCTCCGCTTATATTTACCTCGTCTGTCACGGGGCAGAATGTCACTAAGCTATTCGATCTGGCAGTCGATATTTATAAACGCCGTCGCCAAGAATGTAAAACTCGCGCCTTAAACGATATCTTACAAAAAGCCATTGCCGCACACCCGCCAGCTGGTCTGAAAAACTCGCACCCGAAACTTCGTTACATCGTTCAGACGGATGTTGCTCCGCCGTGGTTTGTTATTTATGGCAGCAATCTGAAGTTTGTCCACTGGAGTTATAAACGTTACCTGGAGCGAACTTTACGCGAGGCTTTCAATTTTGCAGGAACGCCGATTAAAATGTCTTTCCGTGATGAAAAGCAATTAAAGGCTAATCGCGAGCGTGTTGCTCGTGGTCTGGCGCCGGTCACAAAGGCCTACAAACAAGCCAAAAACGCCGAAAAACAGCTATAAAATCACATTTTGACAAATTCTCTTGACATTTTATTCTATTAGTGATGTATATTAGCTTTCACAACGTGTGTTAGCTTGCGTCAAATCGACGCACCGTTCTGCGGAGAGTTTATTTCTCCGCCCGACTCCAGAAGAGGAGTTATCATGGGAGAAGGAGTTCTCAAAGCAATGATGATCATCGCGCTTGGGATGGTCGCTGGAGCTGGCCTCGCGGGAGGTCTTTTGGGAGGTATTGTCACGATGGGGACAGGGGCTCCTGCCTCTATCACTGCTCCGATTGGAGCAGTGATAGGAGCGGGGACAGCCGGTACGGGAAGAGGAGGAAAAACCCTCCTGTTGACGATCAGGTATAAGGTCCGCTTGAAAATAGCTCGCTCGAAAATAGACTCAATTCGGTTAGAAATGCATGTTTTGCATTTCCTGGATTGAATCCAGTTTTCGACTTGAGCACGTTTTCGAGCGGGCTATTTTCTTTTATAATGAATCTTAGCTGTATTCGCTCCATAGACATGTGTCTATGCTGATGAGTCGAAAACGACGAAAGCGAACTTTTATTCAAACATCATCAATTGTGCCGACAAAACTTCACGCGTAATTTCGTCCGCACGTTCACCAATTAGCACAATTTTCGCTGTCTCTTCCGCCGCAGAATTAGCTATTTGAATCTGATTTTCCGTCGCCTCCAAATGATGCCGCGCACCATTATCATCAATAAAACAGCCCTTCATTCGCCTGAGTTTATAAGCATCAAAAAGTTCCGGCCATATTTTTTCCAGAGTCGCCGCAGCAATTTTCATACCAGAAACATCCAGCACAGCATACGTCGGATTATCCGGCACAACCAACTCACCATCGTACGTATCAAAAAACGTTAGCAGCCCCGACGGCGTGGTTAATTTACTTAGGTCAAACCGACCGTGTGGTGCGCTGAGCACCTTGGCGTAGGGTAGGGTGCGCAATTTTTCCTCGTACTCGACGCGTTCATTTTCACTTAACAAATCTTCTTTGGTCACTAAAATTATATCCGCCGCTTGCAATTCAATTTCATGCGCTGGCTCAATTCCACGTAGAATCTCATGTGCGTCAATAACATAAAAACTCTGCGCCAACTCATACTTATTGAAAATTTGTGCATTAATCAATTTTTCAACCAAATTCATCGTTCGCGCCACGCCAGTCGCCTCAATAAACACTGGGGCGGGGGAGTTGCGACAAAAATCAAGCAACATCCGCGTCAACGCATGCTTTGACGAACAGCAAACGCAGTCGCCCGCCAGAGTCGTCACGATATCCGCCAATTTCTCCAACCGATATCCATCAACATTTTCATTGGCGTATTCATTCTCAATCACTCGAGAGCTCTTATAGTCACTTTGTTGCAATAAGAACTCAAGGACACTAGTTTTTCCGGCGCCCAGCGATCCATTCACCAAATATAGCGGAACTTTATCAACAATCGCTCGCCCATCATCAAACGGCGCATTAATGCTAAATTCCAGATCATCGTCACGTTTTGCCATATGCTTATTATACGTCATTTTCACAAGGTGATATACTAAGTCTATGAAAGTCATCTTAGCGTTGGGAAATCCAGGCGAAAAATACACAAACACGAGGCATAATGCCGGATTTTTGGCTATTGATAAATTTGCGTCAGAGAATAATGCAGTTTTTTGCAATAAGCCAAAATTTTCCGCAGATATCGCAGAAACAAACATTTCTGGAGAAAAAGTTCTACTAGTTAAACCAACCACTTTTTACAATGAGGTCGGAATTTCCGCTCGAGCAATCTTAGATTTTTACAAATTGACATTGGACGATCTGCTAATTATTCACGACGACACAGCGCTGGACTTCGGTAAAATTCGAACCCGCAAAGGCGGACGCGACGCTGGCAGTAATGGCTTAAAATCTCTCCATTCTCACGTCGGATCAGATTTTTGGCATATTCGTATTGGCACAGACAATTTGCTTAGACGTCAAGTTGGTGACGTAGATTTTGTCCTAGGCAAGTTCAACTCAGATGAGCAAAAAATTCTCCAAAGCTGGACATTGCCCGAATCAATTAATTTGATCGAGAAGTTTATCGACGGAACTATCGAGCCGTTTAGTATAAAATATTAAACCCAAATTTTAGCGTCGTTTTCGCGGCACAATTTTTGAAGCACTGCTCTTCAATTGCTCTTCGGCTTGATGTAATTTTGCAGCCGCAGCTTCTTGTAAATTGATAGATCGAGCTTCCAGAATACTACTTCCGACCGCCAAACTCACGAACAACAAGCCCAAGCCTCCCGTCGCCCATTCCGGCAATTCCAGATGGAATAATTTGGCAATCATCATCATGCCGAGTGCCATAATTGCCCAGTGAGCGCCATTTTCCAGATATTTATATTTGCTGAGAGCGCCGGTTCTTAACAAATAAACAGTTAGTGACCGGACCCAAATCGCTCCAGCACCCAGTCCAGCCACAATCAGCAGCACGCTGTTGGTAATGGCAAACGCGCCAATCACGCCATCAAAACTAAAGCTGGCATCCAGAATTTCCAAATATAACAAGCTAGCAAACGCCGCCCAACCAGTTTTAACCTTAACGGATTTTGCGTCATCCTCGTGGAAAAATGAGCCAAACAGCTCCAATCCAATATGTAGCACAATTCCAAGCACCGCCGAAATCAACACCAAAGATTTATGTGGCGCCTCGACCGTAAAATAAAGGACCGCCGCCACGCTAAGCATTATGCACACCTTAAAATTCTCAAATCGCCCAGCTTTCGCTAGAATCGGCTCAACGTGTCGCATCCAATGAACTCGCTTGTTATAATCGATGAAATAGCTAAGCCCAATCATAATCAAAAACGCCCCACCAAACGCATCAATCATCGGCGACGCCTCATGCAGGATGCTGCCATACTCAACAGGCTTGTGTAGCGCTAGATTGACAACATCCATAAATCCGTGGCCGCTCGCAATCATCACGATAGTAATTGGCAATATAAATCGAACAACAAACACCGCCACAAATATACCAACCGTCAAGAAGACTTTCTGCCAGACTTGGCTCATTCCCGCCAAAACCTTGCTATTTATCACTGCGTTGTCGAAGCTAAACGTAACTTCCAAAACCACCAAGATAGTAAATAGCCAAAGACCGCTGACGCCCATATGGCTAAAAATCAAACTACCCAAACCTAAGGTCAACAAAACTGAAAACCAGAAAATCCGAAACGGATGATGTGAATGTAAAAGATGTTTCATATTGATTTAGTATAGCATAAGCATGGAGTATAATTTTATACATGGCACAAAAATCACCAGATGGTCGCATAAAAAAGTTTTTATCAGACAACAACGAATTAATCGGTTGGGTGATTTTTGGCGTCCTTATAATTTCTATTTATCAATTCAGCTCACGATTCGGCGTTATGTTATTAAACGGAGAGTTTGCAGAATGGTGCAATAAATTACTTCCGTCATTACAAGATTTCATTACGCTGACGCTAAGCGTAATTATCGAAGCAGTTCCATTCTTAATTTTAGGAATTATCATATCCGCGCTTATCAGATACTTCTTATCATCAAAAGATGTTTTCAAAATTCTACCAAAAAACACCTTTCTTCGACGAATTACACTCTCTATGATCGGGCTAATTTTACCCGTATGCGAATGTGGCAACGTACCAATCGCGCGTAGCTTAATAGCAAACGGACTGAAGCCCGCCGACGTTGTTAGTTTTCTTTTTGCCGCGCCAATCATAAACCCAATAACCATCATCTCGACTATGACCGCCTTCAGTTTTGATACACGAATGGTTTGGTGGCGAATTATTTTTGCGCTAATTATCGTACAAATAACCGCTTTTATCGTCAGCTTTTTTGAGGAAGATTCCGTCATCAATCCAGAATTCGAGAAACTCTGCCACACTCATAATCACGGCTCAAAATTGCCAAGTCTATTCAGCTCCTCGCGCAACGAATTCTGGCAATTATTTACTATGTTGGTCTTAGGTGCTAGTATCGCAGCCGCCACACAAATCTTCGTTCCGCGATTCATCATAAACGCCGTCGGCGGCGACATTTTCTTATCAGTCGTATCCATGATCACGCTAAGTTTCATCATTTCGATATGCTCCAGCATCGACGCGTTCTTCGCACTAGCTTACGTGCGAAATTTCACAACAGGCTCAATTTTATCTTTCTTGCTATTCGGACCGATGATAGACATTAAAATGATTACGCTATTAAAAACAACTTTTCGCTGGAAATTTATCGCAACAATTACTTTGACTGTATTCGCCTTATCGCTAATTGTCGGGCTGGGAGTTAATTTATATGTACGCTAATCTTGCAAAATCAATTGGCGGAATTGTCGTTTGTGCATATATTTTGCTATTAGCTTGGCGCGATCAACTCGGATTTTACGTACATCCGCGCTATCACATATTCGTGGTCATAATTAGCGTAATCGGTATAATACTTTTGCTTATTGATATAATATTGCAATTAAAAAATAAACCCGCAAAAGACAAATCTAGAATTAGCTTGAAAAAAATTACCCCGATATCTTATTTTGCAATAATTATATTATCAGTCGGATATATATTACCACCAAAGCCGCTCTCTCCAAGTAGTCTCGCACAAAAAGAAAGCCCTATGATTATTGAGCCTGAAAGTCGCTGCGAAACACCTCAACCGAAGGAAAACTCTTCTACGATCTCAATAAATCGCTGGAGAACCGCAATAAATTCCTGTAAAGAAGCCGCTTATTTTAACGGCAAAGACATCACCGTTACCGGCTTTGTTTCAAATGACCTGTTAAAAAACTACGGTTACAATTACTTCAATGTCGCCAGATACGTTATAAGTTGCTGTACCGTTGATAGCGTGCCTATGAAAATCTTGGTCGAGAAAAACTTTTCAACAGACTACCCAGATGGAACATGGCTAATCGTCAAAGGTAAATTGTCGCAGAAAATTGTTAATAGCCAGGCTGAATATGTCATAACCGACGCACATATCACGAAAATCAACCAGCCCAAATATCCTTATGAATTACTCGGACTGTAAGTCTATTGCACACTTGTTGCAATAAGTTATAAACTATTGATAGCACTATGCTAAATGGAATATTTGAACGCCACAATCTTCGCCTGACAAAACCTCGTCAGCAAGTATTTGATATCCTACAAAATTCGGACGTACCTCTTGCAGTCAGCGATATTGCAAAAAACTGCAAAAATATTAATCGTGCCAGTATTTACCGCACACTGCTAATGTTCGATAATCTGAACATTATAAACACCATAACTATTGGCTGGAAAAATTATTACGAGCTAGCAGAACCTTTTATACCACATCATCACCACCTCTACTGCATAAATTGCCAAAATGCCGATCCTATACAATCGCAAGAGCTCGAAAAACTCATAGATCTCATTGGTAAAAAACATAATTTCATAGTCACAAAACACCACTTTGAGCTGGAGGGTATTTGCGAAAAATGCCGACACATTATAGAAAGTAAGTAAATTTAACCAACAAAAAAGCGCCAGGTAAGGGTGGGCATCACCTGGCGCTTTTTTACCCTTCAACCCACCCGAGCTACCGTACCAGCGAAGCGTCGCGACTAAAACTCCAAAAGTCCGCGCCTGACTATTATCAACACCAATTAGTGCTCGCCTTAACAGAGGTCGCCTTTGAAAAAGGGCAGTTAAAGGGGTTAGTATGCGCGTAACGTTGAACCGCAAAAAGTGGAGGGTAAGAATACTTAATGCCATTGCGCGCAACCTAACATATAGTTAGAATAGGGGGTATAAGGTGCGTTTGGTTAATTATTACTTAACCAATCGTCCTTGATTATAGCAAACATTTGACAAAGTGTCAATACTTTTCACAACATTTTTTATGGAAATCAATAGAATTCTACCAGATGAGCATATTTTCTCCCAGAGATTAACAAATATTGCCAATCCGCCAAAAAGCTTATGTTATATGGGAAAATTGCCAGAAACAGAGGCGCCAGTCGTGTCAATTGTCGGATCCCGCAAACCGTCAGCTTATGGCAGAGAAGTTACAGAAAGACTAGCGACAGACCTGGCGAAGGCTGGTTGTATAATAGTGAGCGGACTAGCACTGGGAGTGGACTGCATAGCCCAAAAAGCCGCTATTGAAGCTGGCGGCACGGTTGTGGCGGTCGTACCAAACGAACTTCCAGATATTTCTCCAAAGACAAATTATCAACTGGCAATGGACATCATAAAGCATGGCGGGGCGATCATTTCAGAATGGATGAAAGGTGACAATAAAATAGTCAATCGCTGGAGTTTTCTGGAACGCAATCGCTTAGTTAGTGGGCTAGCTGATGGAATTATTATCACCGAAGCCGCCGAGCGAAGCGGCACATTAAATACTGCCTCTCACGCATTAAATCAGGGAAGAGATTTGTTTGTAGTTCCAGGTAATATAACCAGCCCACTGTCAGCAGGATGCAATACCTTATTAAAGCAAGGCGCCTACTTAGTCACTGAGGCGGAGGATATATTATCTGTCATAGCACCAGAAAAATTACAGAAAGACAACGGTCAAGAATTGGCAGTCAGCTCAACCATAGAAGAGGGCATCATCATAAAACTCATCTCAGAAGGGCTTCGTGACGGCGACGAGATTCAACAAAAATCAGGATTATCCGCGTCAGATTTCGCCACGGCGTTAACCATGCTAGAAATCAACGGTGTTATCAAACCTCTCGGAGCAAACAACTGGACATTACGATAATGTTGCTATTTTGACAAATTGATGTTATTATACGGACTATGAAAAAAGCCCGAGAAACATCTCCTACTGTCCGCAAAATCACCAAGGACGCTCTTACTGTTCCTAATTTGATAAGCTTAAGCGGGGCCGCTTTAGCAATACACGGATCTAAAAAAAATCGATACGGCTAAAGGGTTGGCGGAATGCGCGGTCGGGCGATTAGCTGACGTCTTAGACGGCAAAGTAGCGCGCATGACAGGGCAGACTAGCAATACTGGTGCGACTTTAGATGCCACGACAGATAAAATAGTTATGGCAAAAATCCTCTATGAAATGAATAAAAAAGAGTTGGCTCCAAAGAAAGTTCTTGGTATTATTGCGACACTAAACTCGATAAACGCCGTGGCTACTGGAATCGCCAATTTACGTAGCAAGGAGAAAGCTGAAACTCGACCAACTAAATCAGGAAAACTAGCCATGGCAGGAGAAACGGTTACTTTGATGGCATATATTGGCGCTCATATTGCCGAACAAAACGAAAAACCAAATCTCGCCAATATCCTACACAAATTGGGGGTTACGGCTTTTGTCGCCTCTCTTCCATTCGCTGCACACGCAACATACACTTACGTAAATAGAGCAATCAACGGCAACGCGGAAGAAGAAAAACCAAAAGAGTCGCGCCAAATAGCAGATGTTAATCGTAGCCTTGGCTCAATGGTAATGCTTAGTCTCCTCAGTGGTCGCTCGCAATAATTCACTTTGCGGTTGTAGCCAGATAGTGATTTGTTATAATATAAAGTTATGAAAAATCTCGTTATCGTCGAGTCGCCGGCAAAAGCCAAAACCATCGAGAAATATCTCGGCAAGGACTTTCACGTCCTGTCCAGTGTGGGACATATTCGCTCGATTGTTAAAAAGACGAAGGATGGAACGCCGCCGATTGACGTGGCTAATGATTTTTTCGCAATTTACGAAGTTGACCCTGAAAAAAAGAAAGTTATCACCGAACTTAAAAGAAACGTAAAGGCAGTAGGCAAGGAAAACGTCTGGCTCGCAACCGACGAAGACCGCGAAGGAGAGGCCATTGCTTGGCACTTATGTAAGGTGTTAGATTTGCCAATTGAGACAACCAAGCGAATCGTTTTTCATGAGATTACCAAAGACGCCATAACTAATGCCATTAAGAATCCGCGAACCGTGGATATGAATTTAGTTCAGGCGCAACAAGCCAGGCAGATCTTAGACAGATTAGTTGGCTTTGAACTCAGTCCAGTCGTCTGGCAAAAAGTTCCTGGTGGAAAGTCAGCTGGTCGCGTTCAGAGTCCGGCAGTGCGACTACTCGTTGAGCGCGAACGTGAAATTATGGAGTTTGAAGGCAATTCTCAATTTAAAGTTACTGCCATCTTTATTCACGACAATCAAGAATTTAAGGCCGAGCTTAATCAGAAATTCGATACAGAAGAAGCGGCTTACGAATTCTTAAATAGCCTGAAACCCGCCGAATTCATTGTTAGTGATATCTCAAAAACTCCTGGGACCAGAAATCCAGCGGCACCATTTACCACGTCAACCTTGCAGCAGGAAGCCAACTCTAAACTTGGTTTCAGCTCCAAGGCGACCATGGCTTCAGCCCAAAAATTATACCAAGACGGAAAAATCACCTACATGCGTACTGACTCGGTGAATTTGAGCGGTCAAGCCATCGCGGCGGCTACCGATTTTATCAAGCGTCTTTACGGTCCAGATTACTCAACGGTTCGCAAGTTTAAGACAAAATCCGCGTCCGCCCAAGAGGCCCACGAAGCCATTCGCCCGACGGACATCACCCTGGAAACTGCGTCCAATAACAGCTACGACCAAAAATTATACGACCTGATTCGACGCCGAACCTTAGCGTCGCAAATGTCGCCAGCGAAACTAGAAAAAACGACCATTACAATTGACATCAAAGGTGATAAATTGCCCAAAAGTAAAAAGCCAGCTCAATTTGAAGCAAAGGGCGAAGTTATTACATTTGATGGATTTTTGCGCGTTTATGGCGGTAATAAAGATGAGCTTCTACCGAAGTTGCAGTCTGGCGATGAAGTCAATTCTCACGACATTACAGCTCGCCAAACATTTGCCCGACCGCCAGCTCGTTACACTGAAGGATCGCTAGTTAAGAAGTTGGAGGAACTTGGGATTGGTCGTCCGTCAACTTACGCTACGATTATTGACACTATTCAAACTCGCGGCTATGTAGAAAAAGGCGACAGCGAAGGTCAGCCACGCGATGTGATCGTCCTGAATTATAACGGCGAGGAAGTCAATCGAAATATTGTTCAAGAAAAGACTGGCTCGACTCGTGGCAAGCTGATTCCAACGCCAAGCGGAGAGTTGATCGCCGATTTCCTGACGGATCATTTTACGCAAATTGTCGATTACGATTTTACCGCCAACGTCGAGACTGAATTCGATAAAATTGCTGGCGCTGACCTGGAAAAAAGCACAATGTTGCACGGATTTTATACGCCTTTCCATAAACTGATAGAGCAATCTGGCGGAATTGACAGAAGTAAAGTCGGCGCTAATCGTGAAGTGGGAATTGACCCGAAGACAAATAAGCCGATTATCGCAAGATTCGGTCGTTTCGGTCCAATGCTACAACTGGGCACAACTGAAGATGAAGATAAGCCTCGCTTTGCGCCGCTGCCAAAGGGCGCGAAAATTGAGACGGTTACCCTGGAGCAAGCGCTGGAGATGTTCAAGCTGCCACGCGTCGTCGGTCAAACAGAGGACGGTCAAGATATTAAAGCAAACATTGGCCGCTTTGGTCCATATATTCAGGTTGGTAAATTATTCGTTTCCATTAAGCCAGAAGACCCTCACGATATCACTTTAGAAAAGGCTCGCGAACTTTACGCCACCAAATTAGAGGCTGAGGCCGCTAAAAATATTGCTGAATTTCCAGATGGAGTTAAGGTTCTTAATGGGCGATTCGGTCCATACATCACCAACGGCGCCAAAAACGTCAAAATTCCTAAAGCCACAGATCCGAAAACTATTACTCACGAAAAAGCATTAGAACTACTAAACGCCACGGCAGCAAAGCCAACTCGCAAACGCGTAGTTAAAAAAGCCGCCAAAACATCCACTAAAAAGAAATAGCGTTTTTTATACTATCCAATAATTCCGAATAATAAAAACTCTTCATATAATCTATTGCAAAAAACGTAAAATAAATGCTATAATTTATATCAGCAATTATAGCATTTACCTATTGACATTAATCAAATGCAATTGTATAATTAAAAACATATTTTTAATCAATATAACCTGTGGTGAGGCAGAGAGGATGTTTCTAGTAGCATGAGCGAGACAGCAAAAACCGAGCAAAGCGCCAAATTAAATTCTGTCGTCGATACTATTATTTCTAAGATTCCGCAAGAGCGCGAGAGGGAAATTATTTCTCGACGATTTGGCTTATACGACCGAAAAGAAACTTTGGAATTGATTGGCGATATGTTCGGCATTACTCGCGAGCGCGTTCGTCAACTAGAAAAAGCAATCTTAACACGTCTACGTGCAGCTGTCGCCGAGGGAGAACTTCCTTCGGTTATTGCTATGGAAAAAGAAATTACTTCGAGTTTGTCTGAGATGGGACGGGTTGCGCGCATGCAGGATTTGGCATCACATTTCCTCGGTAAAGAAGCTACTGCAATTGACCGTGCTCGTGTGGCGTTCATTTCTGAGCTAGCAGAAAATATCACGATTGTTACAGAGAATGATGACTACTATCAAGCTGCCGCAATCGACACGCTTGGAAATGAAAAGCAGGTTAGAGCACGAGTCGAAGAAGTTGTCAAAACCATCAAAAAACACGGCGAGCCCGTTACCGCGGAAGAATTGCATAAAAAACTAGATTACGAACATCCATCAAACATCGCTGCATTAGCCACTGTAAGTAAAAAATTAGCCAGCTTGAACGACCAATGGGGACTAGCCAAATGGCCAGCCGTTAACCCAAAGAACATTCGCGATAAAATCTACGTCGTTCTGGACACGAATGGCTCACCGATGCATTTTTCCGACATCGCCAAGGGAATTCGGGACAGCGAATTTAACCGCCGAAGCGTCACGACGCAGGCAATTCACAATGAACTTATTAAAGACAAGCGCTTTGTACTAATCGGACGCGGGATTTACGCACTTGCTAGCTGGGGTTATAGTCGCGGCACCGTTTCAGATATCATTACCGACATCCTAAAGAATTCTGAAACCCCGCTTCACCGAGATGAAATTGTTCGTCAAGTCCTCGATAAACGACAAGTCAAAGAAACGACGATTCTGCTCAATCTTCAATCAAAACCACAATTCAAACGCGTCGCTAAAGCCACTTACGTTTTCGAAGAAGTCGCTCAAGCTTAGTTGCAAACTTCCTTCAGAGGTGAGATAATTTATACAGCATGCAAATCATTTCTTGGTTCATCGGTACGTTATTGCAATGGTATGTCTGGATGCCAATTGTTGCAATCCTGATATTTTTAACGTGGCGAAATTATCGAAAAATCGAAGAATTTACTCCGGTTGAGAGCGTTCTTCTGGTTTTGGAAATCCCACGCACCAACGACAAGCAAGAGCTCGCCGCAGAGCAACTATTTGCCTCTCTGCACGGAATCCTTCGAGACAACAAGGAGTTACGCCTATCTGGCGGACACCAAGAGCATATTAGTTTTGAAATTGCCTCAGTCAATGGGCAAATTCGATTTTACGTTTGGGTGCCAAAAACCTTGCAAAGCTTTGTCGAAGGACAGATTTATTCTCAATATCCAACCGTCCAAATTCACCAAGCCGACGAAGATTACACTGAACACGAGCGCGATCATGAAGTTGCCTACTCAACAGAACTGACATTAACAACCGACGAATTTCTCCCAATTCGCACCTTCCAAAATTTCGAGGTTGATCCGCTGGCTGGCATTACGGGCACGTTGGCAAAGTTGGAGACCACTGGTGAAGAATTGTGGATTCAGGTACTAGTCAGACCAATTCCTGATGACTGGCAAAATGCCGCAGATCGATATATAAATAGCATAAAAAACGGACGAATGTTCTCATTGCCAGGATTTGGCGGTAGTATGCAGTGGCTAATCGGCGTGCTTGGCGCACTTTGGCAACCACCAGAGCAGGGGGCAAATCAATCGACAACCGTTGAGCTGTCAGACCGTGATAAAACTCGTATTTCCGAAGCGGAGAAAAAAGCCACAAAGCTCGGCTATGAAGTGAAAATTCGCCTGGTTTATATGGGTGAGAGTCAGACAAACGCCAAACTTCGCATGCAGGCGCTCGTCGGTACATTTAAGCAGTTCAATTCAACCAATCTCAACGGATTCCATGCCGTCAAAAGCGCGTTCGGAAAAGAATTTATTGACAAATATCGTAAGCGTTCGTTCATCGGCGACGGCTTTATCTTAAATATAGAAGAGCTGGCGTCAGTTTTTCACTTGCCACACACCAACGTGGAAACGCCAAATATAGTTTGGGCAAGCTCCAAGACCGCAGAGCCACCATCCAAATTGCCAGTCCTGACTGGTGAAGATGTCAACGACGACCAAATCTCCGCCTTTGGCGTCACCAACTTCCGCGGCATCAGCCATCAATTCGGCATGCTACGCTATGACCGCTCGCGCCACGTTTACATAATCGGACAGACGGGCGCTGGAAAAAGCGGACTGCTAGAACTCTTCGCCTTAAGTGACATTTTCCATAATCAAGGGTACGCCATTATCGACCCACACGGCGACTTCGCCATCAACAACATGAAATTTATCCCCGGCAGCCGATTGAACGATGTGATTTATTTCAATCCAGCAGACACCGCATATCCTCTAGGATTCAACCCGCTTGAGGTCACAAACCCCAACCAGAAAACCAACATCTCATCAGAAATCATCGGTGTTTTGAAGCGTATTTTTGGCGATTCGTGGGGCCCGCGACTTGAGTATATTTTGCGGTACACAATTCTGGCTTTACTGGACCGACCAGAAGCGACGATGCTCGACATTACTCGCATGTTAACAGATAAAGAGTTCCGCAAAGAAACACTTACTTATTGTCAAGATACCGTGGTTTTGCAATTCTGGAATGTTGAATTTGCCAGCTGGAATGACAAGTTCGTTGCAGAGGCGATTGCGCCAGTCTTAAATAAGGTCGGAGCTTTCACCGCCAATCCAATTATCCGCAACATCATCGGGCAGCCGAAATCCACGTTCAACATTCGCCAAATTATGGACGAAGGAAAAATCCTGATTGTCAATTTATCCAAGGGTCTAATCGGCGAGGACAACGCGGCTATCCTTGGCTCGTTCTTAGTGACGAAAATCCAACTTGCCGCCATGTCTCGAAGCGACATTCCTGACGTCCGCGACCGCCGCCCATTCTATCTTTACGTCGATGAGTTTCAGAACTTCGCAACTGATTCATTTGCGACTATTCTGTCCGAAGCTCGAAAATATGGTCTTAATTTGACCGTTGCCAATCAGTACATTTCCCAGATGAGCGACACAGTTCGTGACGCAGTTTTCGGAAACGTCGGCACCATGATTTCTTTCCGTGTTTCTGCTGACGATGCACCGATTCTCGCCAAGCAGTTTGAGCCGAACTTCGAGGCAATCGATCTTCTACAGATGCACAATCGTAATTTCGTCGTCAATATGGTTATTGGCGGCGAAAAAACTCCGGCATTTTCTGCCCGCACATTGGAACTTCCACCAAGCCAGGCCGACAACACGCCGCACATTATTGAGCATTCACGTCGCATGTATTCGCGAAACAGGGAAGATGTCGAGAAGGAAATCGACGCCGCAATAAAGCCTGTTCGCAACCAAAAAAAGCAACCAGCCAAACCTCAACCGCAGCCCGCAAACAACACTCCAGTTATGAGCAACCAACCAGAAAGGCCACAAACCACAACTAACGACGGCGAAGTTGTTTTGCAAATTCGTGGCAATGATAACACATCTGCAGAAACCGCAATTAGCACAGTTACGCCGCTAGCCTCGGCCACGCCAAAGCGACGACGCCGACGACGAAAAAAGAGCGCTACCGCGGCCTAAAAACTACTCGTATCGCCACTGACGCATATCGGAATTGTAAACGTCAGTAATCCGCGGAGAGATCAATGTGGAGGTTGGTCCAGATGGCACTGGCACGGCGTTTTGCTTAGTCAAAAAAGTAAGCAATTTTTGGTTTTGATATCGTAGGTTTTTTGGCAATGGTTGAC
>CAUUDX010000009.1:0-18703 GCA_963544125.1 uncultured Candidatus Saccharibacteria bacterium
TCTCATACTGATTCTGTGCGTGTAAACTCTCACCCAAAAGCACCCAGTCAACTTCTGCCTCATCCAAAGACATTGGGATATATTGATCAACTTGATACTTCATCATCGCCTTTAGTTCTTGCTCAGGAACTTTCGGCACGTCAATAATGGTAGAAAATGTCTTATTTGACGGTAAGCCGACAGCCACATTGGAGGTCTTAATTCCAGCTTGACCAACAGCTGTCATAATAGCCTCACCCAAGCGTCGCTTAGACTCTGGAGAATCACCCCCCGCTATCTTAGAATCAACTGGCGTATAACCGTAATGAGACAAACTCCATCCCGCGCCAGTACGAGACAATTGAACCACCCGCACCGCATTCGTATCGATGTCTAGTCCGAAGAAGTCGCCCAACCCTTTTGCTAATTTCATAACTATTAGTAATTATATACATTAGCGTTTTAATTTGCAAACTTTTAATATCTTGGCGGCAATTCGCGAACATTCATCGTGCTAATCGCGCCAGTGTTTCGATAATTATTGTAAGCCCAAATATAAGTATCCGCTCTTAAGTTAATGATTTCTGCTGGAGTTCCAGGATGCATGTTCGGATCATTCTTTGCAGATGAAGCATGTTTTCCGCCGTAAGTTCGCCGCAAGAACAAGTGTCCAGTTTTAATCGGCCCGTTAATCTTCAGTTGCTTACCGCAAGAAGCCTCAGAAACTCCACTCAGCCAACTAGTCCTATTAAGTACAGCACCGCAAGTACTAACATATCCATCTTTCTGAGTAATCAACCAAGCATTCACCTCCCCAACCGAAGGCTCTATAATAATATTATTCGCATAGATAACTAGTTGTGGCAATTGGCGCACATCATTCGTGTCCGTGTATAGCAAATCGCCCGAAATCGTAACTACGCCCGAGGACTTTATGACTATACTTTTGCCTACACTTAATTTTGACCCCGTTAAGGTTACGTTTCCAGCGTTATATTCACCTGTGGCTAAACTATTTACATCTACATTGCCAGAGATATTACCTTTCGCCCCATCAACCGACGGTAAAGTAAAATTATCTGGAACCGAACTGGTGCTGCTGAAATTACCAAACTTTGGAATATTGGCGAAAGTTAGCTTATTATAGTCACGCGGAGTTACTCCCGAACGACCATTAAACGACGATGACAATCCAGCACCCGAAGCCGAATCTGCCTTGCCGTTAGCAATAATTCCATATTCACCCCAAGAGCCGTACACATTCTGATTTGTATAAGCCATTTTATATTTCAAAGATATATTCTCAATCAACAGCCCTATATGTGACGGATCGGATTTTATATAAATGTCGATAACGTTATTATCACCGTATAATACGGTGCCAGGCTGCATCTCAGCAGTAAAACTAGAGTTTCCAGAAAAACCCGGAAGAGCCCAACCGTCATACTGAACACCTTCAGGCCTCGTCCCATTTACGTTACCTAGAACTTTCATCTCATGACCATTAATTTTCACCTTAACAAAGTTATCTACAGCTCCACTAAAAACAAACTCTAGCTTTTTGGCATTTTTTAATTCCCCTAAATTAATTCCTTTCAGCCTAAAAACATAAGTATTCGAGCACCTAATTTTCTCCAATTCAGACAAAGAAGGACTCATGCAATTTAGGGCCGCTGGATCTTGCCTACTACGAGAGTGCGTATGTTGACCAAAGCTATTTATGCTAATCCATTTTGCAGAATGAGACGTTCTCCAGACGCCCCTGTTGCAATAAGCGCTATTATAGATAAATGAAGTATCTCCAATCAGCTGGGAGTATGAAGAAGAAGCAGGGTTGCACGTAGCGAAGCCATCCGATAATTGATCACCCTGACCGGGATTGCGCCATTGCGTAGTTACTACAGTCGTCGCCCTATAGTCGTCTTTTAGATTAGTTGCATCGCCATGACAACTAGGTAAATCAGCCACATTACCGCTCTTGTCATATGCCTTCTGATTTCCATTGCCACCATACTGATCTTCGGCACAAACTATTGACCAATGCGGATCAGGTTCATTACCCCCTTTGTATCCATATTCACCAGGACTAAACGACACTTCACCACCAAGCTTATTCCCATCCCCATCCAAACCAGTGCCATATAGTCCCATGTTTTGCACAGACGTTTTATCAACCTCAATAAACTTTAAATCTTGATCAGGAACGGTTACGGTATTTACGGTTTTATTCGTAATAACTTCTTTGTCAGTCTTAATATCACCGCCCCAAACCTGAACCTTTGGTCTTTTTGATGACCTAATACACTTAACTGCGTACCTAAAATCCGTAGAAGGAGCCGAACCATTATAATTACTAACCATAACCACGTAACATAGACTGTCGTTAGCACTTAGCTTAACCCTATCTAAAGTATCTATCTGATTTGTAGCCACTGTAGTCTGACCGGTGTTTAATTGATTGCCAGTGTTTTGAACAATTTTTCCACACGCGCCACTGTCAATATTTAAGCTATCTCTATATTGATCCTTAATTAATCGTACAACGGCACACGGCCAATCATTATCAGCAGTACCCCCAGGCAACGAAACCACATTGTCCTTGCCCGTAAGCTCCGATACTTCAGCACCTCTGACAACAAACCGAGCAAGTGCATACGAAGAATTTTGAGTTTTTGACGTGCCCTTATTATTCAACCCAGCATTTATTCCCTCAATTTTCGTGACATTTTCTGCGTCAATGTAATCCGAGTTAACACTGACCGAAGGTTCTACATCATAATCATACGGAACTTCAACACAGGCATATGATGAATACCCCCAGCCAGAAACTGAAGAAGAGTTGCGTTTACTCCAATATATACGCTGACATATACGCTTACCCATATCTTCTTTTCGAATAACTCGCGTATACATGAATTTATTCTTTCCAAGCTCGCCATGAAGATCCTCAAGCCGAGATTTACCGTTCAACGCCTCCATAGAGGTGGTGAGATAATCCGCTGGATTGTTCATTCGTTTCCATGCCCAACCCTTCCAGTTAGACTCAGGAATAGCCGTAAACGACCTAGGTTCTTCATTATGCCAAGCCCCCCTGTCGTTCAGACTCGCGTCATTGTCCGACGGCTGATTAGAGCTCAAATCAAATACATCCTGCTGAACGCCAGTTATAACATTATCAGTAGGCCCACCGCTAACAAAAAGACTATGCCACCAATCAACCGTATCTCCGGGCTTCACATTCTTTAACCTCCCTGGAGCAACAGTCCAACTAGACCCATAATTAGTGGTATCCGATGGATTAAATTGCTTAGTAACCCAGGATTTACCAGTTATCGTCCAATTTGGCGAGCTTGGCGCCGCATATGTATAAACAAAAAAAGCTGCTACTGATATAGCCAAAGCCACTACTATTGCCAGCATGCCCACCTTAGGCAATGAGTATTTTCTTCTCATGCTTATAATTATATCAAAGATTACGCAGATGATATAATAAATACATGAGTTTATCTATTGGAATCGTTGGCCTACCGAACGTCGGCAAGTCGACACTTTTTAACGCTTTAACAAATAATGATATTTTAGCAGCTAATTATCCATTTGCGACAATTGAACCGAACACAGGAATTGTTCCCGTACCAGATAATCGCCTGCAAATTTTAGCCGATCTTTATCATGCGCAAAAAATTATTCCAGCCACCGTCACTTTTGTTGATATTGCAGGACTGGTTGCTGGTGCGTCCAAAGGCGAAGGTTTGGGCAATAAGTTTCTTCACAACATCAGAGAGTGTGACGCAATCGTTCACGTTGTTCGTGCGTTTGAAAATTCAAAGATTTTGCGCCACGATGAAGCACCGATTGACCCTAAGAAAGACATTGAGGTTATAAATACTGAGCTTATTCTAGCCGATCTGCAAACTCTTGAAAAACGCCTGCCTCAACTTCAAAAAGAAGCCAAGGCAAATCCCAAAGCTCGCCAAAAAGTTGAATATTTACAATCGTTAATTGGCAATTTACAAAAAGGCGTGCCAATTTCCGCAATGACAGACGTTGATTTTGAAGCAATTTCCGACTTACACCTACTCACCGCCAAGCCAGTCATTTATGCGTTTAATGTCGACGAAGAGGGATTGAATAGTACCGACCTACAAAGCCAACTAACCGAACTCGCTAGCCCCGCAAAAGCCGTTTTTGTTTGCGCAAAACTAGAGGAAGAGCTGAAGGGCTTATCTGAAAATGACGCCAAAGAGCTATTAGAAAGCTACGGTGTCGAGGAGACTGGACTTGCCAAGCTCATCCACGCAGCATATGATACGCTCGGACTACAAAGCTACTTAACTGCGGGCGAAAAAGAAATCCGGGCTTGGACAATTCGCAAAGGCTGGACGGCACCGCAAGCTGCAGGCGTAATTCACTCGGATTTTGAACGTGGATTCATCGCCGCACAAATTGTTGATTTTAACGACTTGGTCGCAGCAGGATCGGAAGTTAAGGCTCGCGAAAACGGCAAAATTCGTACCGAAGGAAAAACTTATGTTATGCAACCAAATGACGTTGTTGAGTTTCGGTTTAACGTTTAGATAATTTCAGTTTGTAAAATCGCTCAAGGTTGCCCTTGCTGCCAGCCACTTCACTATCCTTTTTATCTAAGATAACAAAATACTTTTTCGCCCAATCTTCAAAGTCAGATAAAATTCGTCGACGTACTTTATCGTTTTTAATAATGCCCTTATTAACCTGATGCCGCCCCGCTTCAAATTGAGGTTTCACCATAGCAATCAACACCGTATTTGTATTCATCAAATTTTCTGCCACATGCGGCAAAATTTCTCTCAGAGATATAAACGACACATCGCCCACAATAATGTTAATTGCTTCATCTGCATAAAAATCACGAATATCGGTCTTTTCGTGAAGAACAATTTTTGGATTCGGCCTCAGACTTGGATGGAGCTGATCCGTTCCAACATCAACAGCAAATACCTTTTTGGCGCCATGACGCAGCGAATAGTCAGTAAATCCGCCCGTACTCGAGCCAATATCTAAGATAGTTTTATCCTGAAAATTAAGATGAAAATACTCCGCCACACTTGCCAGTTTTAAGCCGGCTCGCGAAACGTAAGTTTCCTTCTTCTCGAGCTTTATTTCGTCCGAATCAGATACCATAGTCCCTGATTTCTGGACAATTTTCTTATTCAAAAAAACATAGCCCAGGCGAATAAAATTATCCGCCTGAGATCTTGTTGTCGCCAAACCGCGCTCGACTAGAGCTTTATCTAACCGCTGTTTCATTAAATAGAGCTATTTCTTTCGTTCGCGATATTCACCAGTTGAAGTGTCAACGCTAATAACGTCACCTTGCTTAATGAAAGCAGGAACCTTAACGACTAGCCCTGTCTCCAAAGTAGCGTCTTTTAGCACAGATGAAGTCGTATCGCCCTTAACCACATCTTCTGTATAGGTAACTTCCAGATATTTGTTCTTTGGTAGTTCAACGTTAATCACTCGATCGTCGAAGAACTGAAGGCTTAATTCGTCGCCTTCTTTCAGGTATTTACTAGCGTCGTCCACTATTTCTGCTGCCAGCTCAAATTGCTCAAAGCTAACTGGATCCATAAAATAGAACTTGTCGCCATCGTTATATAAATATTGCGCAGTTTTATTATTTACTTCCGCAGCTTCAATTCGCTCTTGACCCTTGAAAGTCTTTGGAATAACACTTCCGTCAATTAGGTTTTTCAATTTCACGTTAACAATCGAACCGCCACGACCCATAACTTTTTGGCCGTACTCTACGACTCGATATGGCTTGCCGTCAATTTGACAAACTACACCTTTTTTCAAATCAGTTGGCTGATACATATTTTCTCCTTTCCAATAAAATATCTCGCTGCCGAATACATCATAGCAACGAGATATTGCGCATTAAACGTTCCTAGTTGCTACTGACAAATGGCAACAAAGCCAAGTGGCGAGCACGCTTAATTGCTACCGCCAAGCTTCGCTGCTGCTTTTCGCTCAAACCAGTCTTGCTGATTGGCTCGATTTGACCGTAAACATTGATGTAACGCTGCAAAGTTTTTACATCTTTATAGTCAAAAATAATCGGTGAATTTTTCTTCAATTGTGCCATTATTATCTCCTTATTAGAATGGAATTTCGCTTAGGTCAATTGGCTTATCGTCAATTTCCGTTACGACTTCCTCTTTTTTAGTAGTCTTTGGTGCTGCAGAACCTGAATTGTCGCCGCTTGGACCGTCTAAGAACGTTACGTCCGAAGCAGTAACTTCAATTCGACTCTGTCTTTTACCGGTATCCTTATCTTCCCAGCTATCCTGTCGCAGTCGTCCCTGGACTAAAACCCGACGACCCTTACTTAGATATTGCATTACCAAATCACCAAGTTTATCCCAGGCTGTGATATTGAAAAAGTCAGCCTGATCGTCTTGAGATTGTCGATCAACAGCAATGCTGAAACTAACTACGTTCTTGCCAGAAGCAGTTGTTCGCTGTTCTGGATCGCGTGTCAATCTACCCAACAAAATCACTTGATTGATACTTCGTGCCATATTCTATCCCCTCTTTTACCTTACGGCAGTTAGGCTTATTTACTTGATTCGCTTGAATCAGATTCTTCGTTGCGCGCTTTTTGCTCGCTTAATGCTTGACGAGTTTTTTCATCAGTTTTTACCAATAGATAACGCAAAACTTCATCAGTAATATTAAGTGTGTTTGAAATCTTCAATAAAGCTGGTGCTGGCAATTTAACCTCAAAACAAACGTAAACCGCAAAATCTTCACGCTTGATTGTGTAGGCCAATTTTTTCTTGCCCCAGTTATCTTCTTTGGTAATTTCACCACCGTTATCGGTGATTAAACCACGTACCTTATTCAACGCTGAATCTAGATTAGCCTCTAAATCCGGATGAATAAGAACAGTTAGTTCGTATTCGTTCATGTTTCCTCCTCTGGAATCCATTTACGGATGCTTATGCTGTCTCACACAAGCTTAGGTTAATATTCAATCGCTATTATATCACTAAATGACTTATATTGCCAATCTCACTACTGATAAATCGTAGCAATTGCTATTCCGTCAGCAATTCCTCAAGCTCTTCTGGACTAGAAATCAAAACATCGCGCGGCTTAGAGCCATTCTGTGGACCGATAATTCCCCGCTCTTCCATTTCTTCAATAATGCGTGCCGCTCGCTGATAACCAATTCCCAGACGCGTCTGCAGCATACTCGTCGAGGCCTTACGACGTTCGACCACCACACGAACCGCATCCTTAAACTTATCATCGCCACCTTCCGACAAGTCCATGACAACACCACCTTTTCCATCCAGCTGAACCGGCTGAGCCACCACATCATCGTTATACTGAGGTGCCATCTGCATACGCAAATGATCGGTAATTTTATTCACTTCATCATCCGTCACCCAAGCACCCTGAATACGTTTCGGCTTACTCATGCTTGTTACGTAAAATAGCATATCTCCTTGACCCAACAGCTTCTCAGCGCCAGATTGGTCTAAAATTGTCACACTGTCAACCTGACTAGCCACCGTAAAGGCAATTCGCGCCGGCACGTTCGCCTTAATCAAACCAGTAATCACGTTCACGCTAGGACGTTGCGTTGCCAGCACCAAGTGAATACCAACCGCTCGTGACTTCTGCGCCAAACGAACAATTAGTGTCTCAACATCCTTTTTAGCCATCATCATAAGGTCAGACATCTCGTCCACCACAATCACAATGTACGGCATTGATCCATCTTCATGCTCCTGAACATTGCCATTTTCATCGGCAATAGCAATCTTCTTAGCACGCGATTGCAACCTCTTGTTATATTCCTTAATATTACGGATTTTCTCCCCCGCCAACAATTTGTAACGTCGCTCCATCTCATTCACTGCCCACTTCAAGGCTGAGATAGTCTTCTCTGGCTCATTAATCACTGGCGTAAGAAGATGTGGAATATCGGCGTACGGCGCCATTTCAACCTGCTTCGGGTCAACCAAAATCAATTTCATATCACTTGGACTATTACGATACAGTAGGCTACACAGCAACGTATTAATCATCACAGACTTACCAGAACCCGTTTGTCCAGCAATCAACAAATGCGGCATCTTCCCCAGTTCACCCACAACAACTTGACCAGATATATCCTTACCAATTCCAAAGCTCAAAGGATCACGAGCAGCAGCCCACTGTTTCGACGACAACATACTTCGTAGTCGCACCTCGGCAGCCTTGCGGTTAGGCACCTCAATACCAACAGCCTTTTGACCAGGAATTGGCGCCTCAATCCTTAAGCTTTGTGCCGCCAAATTAAGCGCAATGTTAGTTTCCAGCGCTGTAATCCTCGTCAATTTAACACCGCTAGGCGGTCTTAATGTATATTGTGTAACCTTTGGGCCAACATTAATATCACCCATTGACGCTTCAATATTAAATTCTGACAGCGTATCGTGAATTATTTGAGCGTTCTGGCGCGTATCTCCAGCATCAGCACCGCTTTCATTCTTCTCTAACAGATCCAAGCTTGGCGCTTCCCAATTTGGATCACGAGTTGCTACCAAAGCCTGCTCTTCATTAATCTTCTCTGGCTTTTCTACTCTCTTCAATAGACTCTTTTTCTCTTTGGCTGTATCAATTATTGGCACACCAGCGTTTAGCTTAATTTCTCCCAAGTCGGTCTTTTTCTCTTCTTCCGTCGGCTGAGCAATTGACGCCTTCTTCATAACAGAACGATTATTATCGTCCTCCTTGGTATTGCTCTTAATCATCTCCCAAAGTTTACTGAAAACTGTAAACGGTGACGTCTGGGTGATAAATAGAACCGTTATAAACGCCAAAACCAGATAAATAATCACCGCAATTGCCGAATCTACCATTTTCAAGGTTGCCGTGTTTAATATGTCGCCCACAAATCCACCAGAATTCGGGTGCGAAGCCGTCTTCATTAATCCAAACAATCCAGAAAACCATACAATTTCCAGAATTGCCGCAAATTTCACCACTGTAGGCAATTGATTTTCTTCCGCTCGGAAAGTTTCAACCGCCAAATAAATCAACAATATCGGCAAGGCGTACGCGGTGTAACCAATAGTTTTTACGGTTGCCATATCAATCCATTGTAAAACTGGACCACCGACGCCAAACCACGACACGACGAGTAGTAGCGACAAAAGAATAAGCATCACCGCGCCAACTTGTGACCAAAAACCCGCCGGCAAACTATGCTGCGGCTTGGCTGGTGCGGATTTTTTCGTGCTCTTTCGTTTTTTTGCCATAATCGTTTTTATTATACACTGATTTTACACTTATTAACAGATGTAAAATCAACTTAATACGCTTAGTATTATAGCATAATTCACCAGTAAAATCAATCTAGAACCCTTAGTACGGGCGCGTATTCTGTCGCTCCCTGGCTTTTGTGTCATTGGCTTCCGTATCTGGCACTTGGCGCTGCGGAAAACGACGACGCGGCGCAGTCGGAAGAGTCATTTTAGATTCGCCCGAGACGGGTCTCTTACCGCGCGCTGGCAATTTTGTAGTAGAATGAGTTGTCGTGGCTTCCGTCTTTACAGACTTCAATCCACCGACTTCATTAATCACCGGAATAACAATCGGTGTTCGACGAGTCTGATCATATAATATGTGCGTAATCTCATCTTTAATCTCTTTTTTGATCACATCCAAATCATACTTACCAGAAAAACTACGCGCTGCTTTTTGCTTCAAGTATTGACGAATCATATTCATCAATTCTTCAGAGTCGCGCAAGTAAATAAATCCACGAGAAATAATATCTGGGCTAGTTAATAATCGGCCTGTGCCGCGTTGCACTGTCAGCACCACAACAAACATTCCCTCTTGCGACATATGAATTCGGTCTTTCAACACAACCTCAGAAACGATCGCGCCAGTGTCATCATACATCACGCCGCCAACATGAATTCGCCCAGCCTTCTTTGCCTGCCTTTCAATGTCAATCTCAATAATATCTCCGGCGTCGCACACAAAAATATTCTTACGAGGAATTCCGCATTCCTTTTCCGCCAACCTGGCATTATGCACCAACATGTGGAATTCACCGTGAATTGGCATGTAATAAGTTGGGTTAAGCGCATTGATCAATTTAACGTGGTCGTCATAATAGCCGTGACCCGACAGATGCAACGGACCGATTCCCGTCAAGTGAGTCTTTCCGTTCTGAATGACATCAGAGCCTTCACGCATCAGACCGTCAACCGTTCGCACCACGCTTTTTTCATTGCCAGGAATTGGATTTGAACTAAACACTACAACATCTGAACCCTTAATTTTCATATATTTATGAGCGCCCGTCGCCATGCGATTTAAGACAGCGTTAAATTCACCTTGCGAACCAGTACAAACTACGGCAATTTGGTTATCTGGCAATTTAACAATGTCCTCCATCTTCATGATGGTGTCTTTAGGAATCTTGATCGTTCCTGAGCGCAATGCCACTTCCAGGTTTTGAATCATCGAAAATCCAGCAAATGCAACTTTACGACCGTGTTTATGCGCCTCTTCCAAAATTAATTGCAAACGGTGCACCTGTGATGAGAAACAGCTTAAAATAACTCGACTATTACTAAATTTGTCCATCACCTGACCGATGGAATACTGAATATCAAACTCTGTGTGCGTGTGCGTACCAGCCGACTCACAGTTGGTTGACTCGTTCATAAACATCAAAATGCCTTCTTTTGAAGCAACTTCAGTCAACCTCTCAAGGTCAAACTTCTGGCCGTCAACTGGGCTTTCCTCAAATCGCCAGTCACCAGAATCGACAATTACACCCATCGGAGTTCGAATAATAACCGCCGTAGAGTCAGGAATCGAGTGGTTAACTCGCACCAACTCAACTGAGAAATGCTTAGAAACTTGAACAATTTCATGACTCAGCGGATCCATCACTCGATAATCCGGTTTAAAGTCCACTTCTGAATCGTCCATCGTTCGATCAAGCATACCAATCGTAAACTTAGACCCATAAACTGGCGCTGGAATACGGTGAATAAAATGACGGAACGAACCAATATGATCAAGGTGTCCGTGCGTAAATACGTGCGCCTTAATTTTATGTTTATTCTCTTCCAACCAAGTAATATCCGGCGTAATGTAATTAATGCCCGGATAATCACTGCCTGGGAACAAAAAGCCCATGTCTACGATGATAATTTCATCATCATACTCAATGGCGTTCATATTCTTACCAATTCCCATTTCGCCCACGCCACCAATTGGAATAATGCGTAGTTTTGGCTGACCACCGCGAACAGGCTTTGGCTGCATTTTGGCGCTAAACTGTTCACCGCCGTATCCGTTATAAACCGACTTATTTACAGGAATATCAATCAAGTGCTGTGAAGCCCTAAGATTAACGTTCTCACTTGTTCGTCGCTGAGCTCTAAAAACCTCACCCTTACGCGTAGTCGTACTATTTAACACAGCGTTGTTACTTTTCTTTGACTGCGGACGCTTGTTGGCGTCGTCTTTTTGCGGTGTTGCTAGTCGCCGCTGACCCATATTGTTATACTCCTTTTTTATTACAATATAATTCAAAAACCAGGTATAGAGGTAACCTTATAAAAAATCCCTCTAGTTAGTACTCTTATACTAGCAAACTACTCACATCTTGTCAAAGAACAACCTTTTACAACAGAGGTCAATTAATCGTCGCCGTCCACTGACGTGTGTGCGAATTTACGCTTGCCGCGATAAGCGAAGAAGCCGATTGTCAATAAATTAGCCGCCAACAAGAATCCAGCCAAAACCCACATACTGCCGCCGTAAAATGCGTTATCTAGCCCACCCGAAATAGCCTGGCGCAGTGCACGAATTGAGTATGTCATCGGTACTAGCGGGTTAATTGCTTGGAAAAATCCATTGGCGGTTTGAATTGGGAATGTTCCCTCGCTTGAACCCAATTGAAGCACCAAGAGAATCATCGCTAGGAATCGTCCTGGATTATCCAAAACAATTACCAAGAACGACACAATTGACATATACGCAAACGACGTCAGATAAATTGCCCCGATGAAATATGCTGGATGCTCTGGAGTTAGCCCTAAGAAGAACACCATCACCAACATCAAAATCGTTGCCTGCATAAAGGCCGCCACACCAGCCACCGAAGCTTTAGACAGCCACCAACGAATCGCACTTTCCTGCTCAGAAAAAGTTTTGCGAATCGGGTAAATAACATTCAGAACAATCGCTCCAACAAACAAACTTAGCGACAACACATACGGCGCCAGAGCATAACCATAGTTCGGAACATTGCCCTTTTCAGTCGTTTCCGACTTCACTGGATTTGCAATTTGCTGTTGAGTCGTAGCGCCAGTTGGCTGAATTTTTATATGATTAGAAGCATCTGCCAATTTATTCGCCAGCGTATCCGCGCCACTTGCCAATTGCGAAGTTCCATCAATTAACGCGCCCGAGCTACTTTCTAATAAACTCGCACCATTCGCCAATTTTTGACTGCCCGATTTTGCTTCGCTTAAGCCGTTTGTTAAGCTTGCCGAGCCCGCCAATAATTGATTGTTCGCGAATCGTACGCTGTTATAGCCGTTAAATGCAGTGATTGCGTTTGGTGTCAATTGATTGACGCCGTTATTCAATGTAGAAACTCCAGCCTGAAGTTGCGTTTGTTGCGCCGATAATTGCTGAGTTAGCGTTTGAAGATCGCCAAGTAGCGTCGTCGTCTGCGCGATAATTGTCTGAGTTTTCGTGAATGCCCGAGAAATACTGCTAATTTGCGGCAAACTGATCGTCGTAGAATTGCTGCCAGAAGCGGCTGCTTGCGCGCCCAAAGTCTGCAAAGTGCCACCCACCGCCAACAAGTCGGATTTCGAAGCTCGGATTGTTTGCGCCAAAGTTTGCGCGCCCGTGTTTACCTTGTTTTGCTGAGCCACAAGCACTGGTGATGGATTACTCACGCTGGCGTTTAACTGATTTATGCCCGATTGCAATTGTTTCATGCCGTCAGATAATTGTGACAATTGAGATTCAGTCGGCAAATTGTTTGACAATTGTCCTAATCCCGCCTGCAATTTACGAGAGCCGTCGCTGAGTTGCGCTAATCCGCCAGTCAAGGATTGCTGATTTACCGCTAATTGCTTAACGCCACCAACGTATGTTTGTGTGCCAGATTGCAATCGACCCAATCCGTCATGCAAAGTTGATGCGCCGTTAGCTGCCGTGTCCAGCCCTATGCCAAGCTTGTCTAAGTTTTCCAAAATTCCCTTGGCGTACGCCTGAGTGATTTGCTCAGACACCGAAGATTTAACCTTTGCGGCTGCTTGATTACTGACTAGCGAACCGATGTAGTTTTTCGCTGGCGTGGTCGTAAAATTAATAACGGCCTGTTGCGGTTTGGGTTCGGTAATTGATGCCGCTTTCTGTGAAAAATCGTGCGGAATAGTCACCACTGCATAAAAATGACCGCTATTCACGCCTGCATCTGCTTGCTGCTTGCTGACAAACTCCCAGCCCAAATCGTGATTATCTTTCAGTTTTTTCTCGACAGATTCGCCAATATTCAGTGTTTTACCATTTAAGTTAGCACCCTTATCTTCATTCACAAACGCCACCGGCAAGTTTTTTGTTTGTCCGTACGGGTCCCAAATTGAGCCTAAGAAAAATCCACTATATAAAATCGGGATAAACGAAATCACAGCCATGGATATTAGCAATATTTTATTATTAAACAAATGTCTCCACTCAGCTCGTAACATCTTATTTTTAATCATGTGCAACCTCCTTTGCCACATCTTCCAGCGTCACAGTTTTCAAATATTCACTCCACTTTTCCTGTGCTTCAGAAAAAACCTTTTCTATCATATTCATACCAATTTCCACCTGACGAGGACGCGAATGAAAAACTCTCTCAACAATTCCCTGAGGCTGAAAAAATGGCGATTCCCCCTCAATTGCAAGAACAACGTCATGTAGCGTGACTTCGTTCATTTTTCTCGCTAAAATAAATCCGCCGCCAGTTCCCTGCGTTGAAGTGATTAACTTCGCTATTACTAACTTCCGGCTGATTTTCTTCAAGTACGTCGGCGAAACTAGCATCTTTTCCGCCAGCGCATCATTAGTTACCGGCGTCGTCCTTTTCGGATCTGCCAGAATTGCCATAATGCAGCACGCTTGTTCAACAGCTCCCGATAATCTCATGTATTTCCTTTCTCGACTTAGATATAATAGATATCGACTATCCACTATACTACGTCTAAGAAACTTTTGCAAGAAGTAGCTTAATTAAGCGCCGCTATTCTTCTTCACAAATTCCACAGCTTGAATAAAATCGTCAATTAATGTCTGACGCATACCGCCATTATAGAGCGCAGCCGCTGGATGATATAACGGAATCACCACGAATTCTAACTCATGCAGACGTACTTTACGTGGACGCCCGTGTTCTTTACTAATCTGTAACCCCGGAATAAATCCCCCACTACTGTGTCGTCCTAAGGTCAGAATAGCCTTTGGTTGAATGATTTCTAATTGCTTGAGTAAATATGGCCAAAATTGTCGCTTTTCCTCTGGTAGTGGGTCGCGATTATTCGGCGGACGATACTTAACAATGTTAGTAATATACACATCCGAACGTTGTAAATTGGCAGACTTTAGCATCTCATCAAGAAATTTTCCCGCAGCGCCGACGAACGGCTTACCTTGCAAATCTTCATTCTTCCCTGGAGCTTCACCGATAAAAACGATATCAGCGTCAGGATTTCCATCGCCCATAACTAATTGCGTCGCCTGATCCGCCAAATCCGAGCAAACCTTCTCTTTTACAATTTCTTCCGCCAACACATCCAATTTAGTCTGCTTGTCCATATATTTATTCTATCAAAAAACGCCCCGTAAAAACGAGGCGCTTATAAACCGTAAGATAATTACTTATTAACCTTATCTTCTAGTACATTCCCAAGGTCGTTTAATTCACTCTTCATTTCGCCCTCTTCTGCTATTTTCTGCAATCCCGAAGTCCATTCGCGAGTAGTTTTCTGTACTGCGGTAAGGGTGTCATAAAAGTTACTCATGTAATTAGAATCGTATTTTTTATAGTCAGACTTCATCTCAGCAATCTTTGGTAGCATTTCCTCTAGCTTTTCTAGCTGGCTAGTAAAGTCTTTGACGAATTTCTTATTACTATTATTCTTAATATCGGCACTCTTAAGATCCTGTCGAGCTTTCTTAACTGCGCTCTCTAAGGTAGATATATTAGAGCTGTTGCTACTATCAGAAAAATCAGCTACTGCTGGAAGTATCTTTCCGTAAACTTCATCAAAGGCGTCTATAGCATCGTTAAACTTACCTAGCTTATTTTTCAAAGCATCATACTTTTCACGAACCTCTTTATCGCCAGTAACGGCCTTCATCTTACCGATCTCAGTTAATTTATTATTGACTTCCTCCTTTGTTGAAACAAGTTTCTTGCGAGTAGACTCTAATGAAGACTTGGTTTCTGAAGTAGAAACATATGAAAGTGATATAGAAGTCTTATTATATACTTCAATCACATCATTCAACTTATCGCCAGCAGCTTTATAATCCGCCTTGCTTGGACCACTCAGTAGCAGGACTGCCAGGACTACACCGACGATAATGACGATTAGTCCAATTACTCCGCCGATGATTCCCCACTTGGCACCTTTGCTCATTTTCTTTTTTGGTGGCATTTGGTATGGAGTTCCCATGACTGGTTGTTGTGGGAATTGTTGTTGTGGCTGAGGTTGCTGAACCTGCTGGAATTGTGGTTGTTGTGGAGCCTGCTGGAATTGTGGCTGTGGTGGTGTTTGAGGTTTGTTGTTATTATTGTCGTCCATAGATATTAATTCTCCTGACTTTTATGCTTTTTGACATTATATCGCTATAGCTTAATTATAGTCAAATAAAGCACTCCAATTTCTCGAGGCGCTTTATTTTTTGATTACAGATTATTTATTAGCTTTTTCTTCCAATATCCTTTTGAAATTACTGAAACTATCTTCTAGTTTTCTGGCTACTTCATAGTCACCAAAATATGGCCTAAGTGAAACCGTAGACGGCAATGAAGGCTCACGACCATATTTTTGCAAATAATCTCGTCTGAATGTTCCTACTTGTGCATAGTACCGTCTCATCTTTTCATAGTACTTTTTTAGATCTTCACTATATTTCCTAACCTTGGCGCTATCAGACTTCGACAATTTATTTAAAGAATCTATACAACTCTTCATTACAGAGTCAAAATGTTTTTCAACCTCATCTTTAGATTTTTCAAGGTATTTGCTTACATCAGGGTCATTACACTTTTTATTAATGCCTTCTTTTTCAAGAATCACACTATCTTTAATATGTGGCTTTCCTTCGTCACTCCATATTTTCAAATATTTATCATAAGCGTCTTTAACTTCTTTATCCTTAAGTGCCTTGTGGGAACCAATTTTAGCATAAAACTCATCAGCCAAACTGATATTCTTATTTATAGTTCCTTCATAATCATTACTTTTCCGTGCACCTCTAGATATATTACTAGAATCAGGAATATCTATCTGCGAGATTAGAACAAGCATGTCTTTATAATCGCCTTTACTGGGATTGCCGAAGATCGTCATAGACAAAACCACACCAATAGCAGATATGACAAGTACGCCACTAACACCGATAATCCCCCATAAAACACCTTTACGCATTTTCTTCTTTGGGGGCATTTGGTAAGGCGCTCTCATAGATGGTTTCTGCGATAAGGATTGTTGCTGATGTTTTTGAAGTTGAGCCCGTGGAGCTACTTTGGGCTTGTTGTTATTATCCATAAACGATTCTTCTCCTAAAATTAAACTTTCATTATTGTATATTTACAAACCGATCATCGTCAAATTGATCTTGCCACGCTCGTCAATTCCAGTAATTTTCACGCGAACAGTTTGCCCTTCTTTCACAACATCAGTCACCTTTTCAACTCGGCGCTCAGCCAATTTTGAAATATGAACCATGCCGTCAACGCCAGGAAGTATATTTACAAACGCGCCAAAGTCTTTAATACCGACAACTTTGCCCTCGTAAATTTTGCCGACTTCCGGCTCTTCAATCAGACTCTTAATCCAGTTCATAGCCTTTTCAATCGACGCGCCGTCTGGGCTAGCTACGGTAATCAAGCCATCTTCTTTAATATCAATTTCAGCGCCAGTTTCCGAGGTAATCTTATTGATCGTCTCGCCACCCTTACCAATAATCACACCAATCTTATCTGGATCAATCTTAATCTTCTCAATTCGTGGCGCATACGGACTTAATGACTTACGAGACTCTGGAAGAACACTAAGCATATGTTCCAAAATGTGTGCGCGCCCCGCTTTACTCTGTTCAATCGCCTGACGCAAAACCGCCACCGGCAAACCATGAACTTTCATATCCATCTGAAGAGCTGTAATACCCTTTGAAGTACCAGTAACCTTAAAATCCATATCGCCAGCAAAGTCCTCGGCGTCAGCAATATCACTCAACACGTACGGAGTATCACCGTCCATCATTAGACCCATCGCAATTCCACTCACTGGAGCTGAGATTGGCACGCCAGCGTCCATCAACGCCAAACAGCTAGAGCAAGTCGCCGCCATTGACGTCGAACCGTTCTGGCTCATAATTTCAGTCACTGAACGAATAGCGTATGGAAAATCCTCTTCAGTTGGCAAAACTGGTAGCAACGCACGCTCAGCCAAATATCCGTGACCAATCTCACGACGACCTGGGCTGCCCATTCGCTTAACCTCACCAACCGTATAGCCTGGCGCATTGTAGTGATGCATATAACGTCGCTCACCGTCGGTAATTTCCATAGTGTCGATCAACTGCGAATAACTCAGTGGAGCCAAAGTCACAATATTCATTCCCTGAGTCACGCCACGCGTAAACAGGCTGGAGCCGTGGGCGCGCGGCAAGAAGCCGACTTCTGAGCTGAGCGGACGAATTTCTGTCAATTGTCGACCGTCAGGACGAACTCGTTCGGTAACAATTCCCCGACGAACATCTTTATGCAAAGCCAAAGTGAACGCTTCGTCGTAATCGCCACGAACTTCGCTATATTCTTCCTCGTCCAGTCCCAATTTTTCCGCCATCGCCTCATGGAACTCGGCGCGAATTTCGCTAATCATTTCATTGCGCTCTGGGTATGGTCGACGGATTTTCTCGCCAAATTTGCCATCAGCCCACGCGTTAACCGTTTGCTGAATTGATTCATCTGGCAAAATTAAATCGTATTCCTGCTGCGTCGGCGCAACTTTTTCTGCCAATTCACGTTGTAAGGCAATCGCTGGCTGCATCATCTGGTGAGCCCACGCCATAGCGTCAACAATAACATCCTCTGAAACCTCTTTAGCTCCAGCCTCAACCATTGTTATACCGCTTTCAATACCAGCCACAACCAAGTCAAGATCTGACTTTTCGCGCTCTTCCGGAGTTAAGAAAGCCTTAAACTCGCCATTCACTCGACCCACGCGCAAACCAGCCACTGGACCATCAAACGGCGTGCCGGTTAACATTAACGCGCTAGACGCTGCAATCATCGCGATCACATCTGGACGGAAACTCGGATCCATGCTCAAAACAGTTGCAACGACTTGGATTTCTTGACGATAGCCCTTCGGGAAAAGCGGACGAATCGGACGATCAATCAATCGACCAATCAACACAG
>CAUUDX010000010.1:0-17102 GCA_963544125.1 uncultured Candidatus Saccharibacteria bacterium
CGGATTGCGAAAGCTTACTGGATTCCTGTTGTTTTTTGATAAGATCTTGAGCCTTTTTATCATCAACCGTAATATTATTTTCTCTCGCAAGTTTTTTGGCATATGCCACTTCCAACGCCTTATCTATGGATTGGTTTTGGTAAAACTTAACTTTGTCCTTTTGATCTGCTTGCCCCTGAGACTGCAATACCGCCAACGAACTACGATGATACAGAAGATAATCACTATACTCAGCATTTTCTCCGTCAATATTAGCCACAGGAAGAGGTAAAATCTTAGTTATCCTATATGCGATATCGCTTGTGTCTTTCCAGACATATAACTGTGCCCAACCAAGAACAACAAAGACAATCAGAATAACAACACTAACAAACATCGTTATCCACACTAATCGACGCTTAGTATATTGGATAGGATATTTATGCTTACGACCAGCTGCCAAGACCTTCTCGCGATGCTGAGCTACTGTATCGTTTGTAATCCTCTTAGGTAGCTCCTTTGGCTGTTTTTTATCCTTACGGTTCAATAGATTCTTCATTGATATCCTCCTTCTTTGTCGAAATTTCCACTGCGTCTTGTAGTTTATTATAGATCTTATCTGGATGTTCTACGTTTTTTATAACAAGATCTCCAACAAAAGTTTGAATAACTATTGTACCAAACTTAAACATTTCTCCGCTAAACCCTGGGATACTATAACTAATATTCTGAATTTTTGACAATTTCAGCTCAATGACGTCTTTGCCAAAAAATCCATGCTGAGTAATCTGACGAATCCTCTGATCGGTAACAATATAGTAAGTATAAAACCACATCAGAAAATGATAGAAAAATAGCATTAGGCCAAAAATAAATCCGCCAACAAACACCCATAAAAGATTCAAGTTATCTTGCCAAATTAAAAAAGGCAATGAGCCAAGCGTCATTGATCCGAGAAGCAGATAAAATCCTTTTCTCATAGCAATTATATGACGACGAAACACAAACAGCAGCTGCTCTCCGTCACGCTGCCCATCAAATTGTTTATCTTTAATTTGCTCTGTCATATATTTGGTACCCCGGGCAGGAGTCGAACCTACAACCTTATCCTTAGGACGGATCTGCTCTATCCAGTTGAGCTACCGAGGCATACAACCATTATACCACGGTAGTTCTCAGGAAAGACTAGTCTATCGAGTAAATTTCTCGCTCAATGTATGATAATCTACCAATTCTTCCGGCTTGAACCAGTGTTTGATTTCACGAACAGCCTCGTCTGAATCGCCAGATGCGTGAATCAAGTTTGGAACTCCCTTTTGACACTCATCTGCATAGCCAAAACTAATGTGTGAGTAGTCGCCACGAATCGTTCCCATGTCGGCCGATTTAGGTTCTGTTGGACCAACAATCTTTCTAACAACAGCAACAGCTTCAACACCCTCTAACACCATTGCTATGACCGGACCATCCATCATCATGTCTAATGTTATGTTTAGAGTCCCCTCGCCTCGACGAGTAGCCAATTTACCGATGTCCTCGTAATGAGCATAGTAATGGTCTCTAGATGGTGATGTCATTTTTACACCAACTATTTTCAAGCCAACTCGCTCAAAACGTTGTAAAATTTCCCCAACGATACCTCGCTGAACTGCGTCAGGCTTAAAGACGATCAATGTCCTCTCAACACCACAGTAGTTTTTTTCGCTTTCTGCCATAGATACTCCTCTGCTTATTATTTTCTAATATAGTAGCAGAAATAAATAATTTGATAAACATATTCATTAGCGATAGAATAAATATTATGTTTATGTCAGAAGCTTTAACTGATTTCTTAGAGCACCTAGAGGTTGAAGGTGGACGTAGTCAAAAAACCATCATAAATTATCAACTATATCTGGAGAGATTTATCGATTTTGCCGGTGATATAAATGTTGAAAAAATTACATCAGAACTAATACGTCAGTATCGCCTCTGGTTAAACCGTTATAAAAATGACAACACCGGCGAAGAGTTGTCCTTGATCACCCAAAGTTATCATCTTATTGCATTACGAGGTCTGCTAACCTACCTTTCTCGTCGCAATATCAAAAGTCTAGCAGCCGACAGAATTATATTACCCAAAGTAGTTCGTAAACAAGTGACTTTTTTACAATATGACGAAATTCTACGTATGATCGATCAAATACCAACCGATACAGAATCTGGACTGAGAGATCGAGCAATCGTTGAGCTGCTATTTTCCAGCGGACTACGTGTTTCAGAATTGGTCAATTTAAACCGCGATCATATAAACCTAAAGAGACGCGAATTTATGGTACGAGGAAAAGGACAAAAGGATCGCCCTGTTTTTATCTCAAAAAGTGCCGCCGAACACATATCGACATATCTGGAATCTAGAACAGATAATCTACCCGCTCTATTTTTAAGCTATAGCAAACGCCATGCAACTCCCAACACCTCCGGAGACTACCGTAGGTTAAGCGCGCGTAGTATTCAGAGAATGGTTGGTCAATATGCTAGATTGGCTGGTATTACAAAACACGTAAGCCCACATACTATGCGCCATAGCTTCGCTACTGACCTGCTTATGAACGGCGCAGATTTACGCTCAGTTCAATCAATGCTGGGACATAGTAATATATCAACAACACAGGTATATACGCACGTTACCGACCAACATCTGAAAGATATTCACGACCGATTTCATAGCGACACATAATCTTAGCTTATGGCTTACATCTACCTGCAGCAGCAGATCCACCACCAGAAACAGAGAAATCTTTACACAGACTATTCTTCAATTCAACCGCATTGTTGGGGTATGCGAAATCATCTCCGATTTGCAATCGAGCTTCAACTCTTCTAAACAAATCACTTGCCCGCCCCGTGGAATCGACAATTGGCTGGACTCCATCAAAATTGACAATCGTTCCGTCAGTTTTTTGAAGAGAAATCTTCACACTACCACCTTTATATATAGGCAATAATCTCAAGAATGCAGTTTCACTACCAGCTGGAATCTCATCAACATCAATCACCGCTTTACACGAATATTCGCCAGAAAATTTGAATGTCTTACTGCAAGAAACCACACTTGTTCCATTATTATGTTCATTCCCGTCAGTTGCGCGTGGATGATCAGAAATCTTACCAGAAACAGCAGTGCCATTCTGACCTGCCACGTCCGATCTTAAAACGTTTGGCCGCAAGAAAGAAGTGACGCCAGTTGAATCTAACGCCGCTAAACTAAAGGTAGCGCCTGGATTAATAAGCTGCACACGCATCAATTGTGGAGAATTAGCATTCCAGCTGTTTTTTACCGGCAAATCTCCAGAAGTAGATATTTCAGTGTTGGCAGCATTAGCACCATTCAAATTGCTCTCATCATCGCGCCTATACCATTCGATAGATATCTTGTTAAATGAACCGGTTGCGCGTAATGGCACAATTTGAGATTTTTCCTCGATAGACTTATATATAAAATCTTGAGATTTCATAGTGATTTTTACGCAAGTATACGCTTGATCAAATTTTTTACCCGCATCTGTACCAGTTTTAATAATAGTTTCACCAGAAGAACTACCTCCAACAACACCAGATGCCGCGACCATATTACAATTAATTGGACCATTCAACACTCCCGCCGCTTGAATATTGCCCGTTTGAGCGGCACGAACCACACGCTTAGCATCCTCAACCCCAGCCAAAGCTGCATCATAAGCACTCTGCGACAGATCATTATTCGAGGATTGTCGCTGATCCATAATCATCAACTTGATAAACCCAATAGTAACAATAGTCAGCAACATCGCGCCAAATATGACCGCAAAAATAGATACAGCACCTGATTGTCGCGCATTTTTACCCATTTGTCCTCACAATCATCTCAAATTTATTTATAGCACAGAACTCAAAATTGCTATCATCTTCAGTCGGAGCTTTACAGGAGGAGTTTCTTATCTCGCTCATTTTGCTCGTCCCCAGCGTAAAAGTCAATTTATACAGCGCCTCCCTTGAATTATCTGAGGTGATCTTTTCTAACGTAACTTCGTGCACACCAATTGAACCATCACCGCTATTGATAGACCTGAGCAAATTGGATGATTTCGCAAGATCGACGGTTTCCGGATATTTGCCAGAAGCATCTTTTTTACATAATCCACTATCCGCATCAACTACACGCACCAAATTCACTGGATTACCATTAACCTTAAACAGACTATTTCCGCCCAACAGACTAGGATCATCCAAATACTTCGGATTATTCCACACATAAGAATGAGAGCCAAGACAAAGTCGACCAGTTGACCAATTGCTATTATTCGGCACTCTCAACCCCGTACTATCAATCTTTTCGGCATTCGCCTGAAGAAAATCGCGCCGAATAGTGTCTGAAATATCTCGCCCCGCTTGATTAACATCACGAAGTACAATACCTCTACTATACATTTTCCCCGCCTGGATGCCCACCATCGCAATCGACAACAAAAGAACAGAGATAAAACTCATGGCAAGCATCAATTCGATAAGTGTGAACCCTTTTTTATAGCCCTGAATCATATAACCTCACAATCGTACCAATAGTCGCTGGCATCTTGCTACCAACCGGCATCCAGCACGCTTTTATGTACGCATCGTATTTGTTACTATCCCTGCTTCCAGTAGCCGTACTTGGTTTAACTAATCTAACAGATATCCCGTAAGTTTTTTTAGTATCGCTATCAACCCGCGCATACGTTTCTGCTGGCTTATAATCTCCAGGATTGTTCAATATACTGATTTTCGAGGTAAGCGAAGGTGTTGCAGCTAGGGCAAACTCTTTCGTAGAAAAATCATCAGGACATTTCTCGACGCCCAAATTTCCTTCATCGCCATTAACGGCAGAAACGCTCACTGAATTATTGTCCACCAATTTCTTCCAAGTATCATTTTTCATATCATGTGCATATCTTAGAATTTCAGCCTGAGCATCAACTTGCTGACGAACGAGTGTAGTTTCCAGTGAGTACTGCGCGATAGCCATTCCGCGGTTCATAGTTTCTAATGCAATAACGGCGACTAGGCTAAAAATAGTCACACCAAGAAGCACTTCGACAAGCGTGTCGCCTCTGTTAAGCTTACGCATCAGCACAACCTCCTGTGGCGTTGCCCACAACTACAGCATCGGCAGAGCCTGCGTGTGATCGTAGAAAAATAGATAATCTCTCTCCTGGCAGCCAGCCGTCATCATAAACACAAATTTCCCTCTGTTGACGCTGCTCACCAGCAGATTGCACAACTCCAGCACTATTTTTATTATTGACGAAATCAGTTAAATTATCACCGAATCGGCTCGTGTCAGTTCTAATGTCCAATTGCCCCGTCTCTGGGTGGCGGTACATCAAAATAGAAATATACGCACTATCCTTGGCTTGGTTAGAAAACCTAGTTTTTGCTTGCCAATTCACGATATATTTGTCAGATTCAGCGCCGCGTTTATAAGTCCACGCGCCGCCCTTATCTGACCTATAGGCATAAACTGGATAAGTTTTGTACAGATTTCCGTCCGTCGAGCCCAGAGAACCTTCAGTGGTAATATAGCGACCGACAATCACACAATCGGATTGTCCACGTAGAGTTTCAGCTCGACCATCAGAACCTTCAATTGGACAAGTACTCTTAGATCGCTCATTCTCAACATTGACCACCTTCGAATATTCATTTCGCAAAAAACCAGCATATGATTGCACTGAATCACGATATTGCTGGCGATTAATTGACATACTTACGCCAACCATCAGCATAGAGGTCAGCAAACCAGAAATAGCCACAAACAAAATCACTTCAATTATAGTAAAACCTTTTTGTTTATTGCCCATCACTTCTCCATTATAGCATAAGCGCTTTTTACTTAGACAATAAGAAAACCCCATTCTAAAATTTGTCGACTAAAGAACCACGCCAACAAAAACCCTACAATAAGTAGCGGGCCAAAGCAAATTCGTGAAGTTGCTTGCAATTTTCCACGCATCATTGACGGCAAGACAAGGAGTGTACCGATAAGATTCGCGATAAATAATGCTGCAAACGCCAAAAGCCAGTTTCCCAAGAACAAACCCAGTCCAAGTCCGAGCTTAACATCACCAAAACCAATCCAAGTTTTATCTTCCCCATAGCGATATTTTGAAAATAAATATAGCACCATATATATTCCGCTCAGAATCGCAATTGACCCAAATAATGTCATCAAGCTCTTTGAAAAATCGCCAGATAGACACACTTTTATTCCTGCAAAAATAGCACCAAGAACAATGAACGGAATATTAATTACATCTGGAAGAAGTAGCCATCTGAGGTCATAGACAAATAAAATCGCCAGCAATACCAAACTTGCCAACCATAAAACTAGTAACACAATCTGCCAAATATTCGTTAACGATCCCGGCCAAAAAACCATAGACGCGATAAACAATCCAGCCATCACTAGTTCTAGCAAGATTTCCATCCAACCGATAAATGCTTTGCAATATCTGCACCGCCCCAATCCAGCAGCCCAACTTACCACAGGAATCAAATCGTACCACTTAAGCTCATGCCCACAAGATAAACAGCGAGATCTGTCTTTGGAAATTTTTTTTATCAATGGAGATAGTTTCTTTAATTCCTTTTGATCAACTTTTTCTCCGGCTTTTTTATCTTCTGTCAATTGACGAGCCCGTAAGCGCCAAATTTGCGCTCCGGCAAAACTGCCTAAAATAGCCCCTAAAAATCCCATTAGTACAAACTTAATCATACTTCTTATGGTAACAAAAAACTATAAAAAAATCAGCCCCATGCCGAGGCTGATTCGTAATTTATCTATAGATTATACGTCTTGGCAATACAGCTGCTTTTGAGAACCGTTATTCTCCAACAGAACTACAACTGCCGCGTTGCGTGAAGATCCGTTTTGCAAAGTTATGTTTGCTGGATCGTCAGCAGATGGAGCTGGCGTGCTAGCAGGACATTTCTTACCTCGCATAACCTTGATTTCGTTACTAGCTACTGACATTGAAGCACCAGGTGTAGCAACCTTTAATTCTGAAGATTTGTCGTATTGATCAAGCTTATCGACATACTTACGTAGAGACTCTTCGTTAAATGTGCCGCCGTTACGATTAGCTGAATTCCAGTTAGTAATAGCTGCAGCAACTGTTGAAGCGTCGTTCTTCCTTGACTGGTCGCGCTGACTACGCTGCAAAGCTGGTAATGCGATAAACACCATCGCAAAGATAAGTCCAGCAATAGCCAAGACTAGAACGACCTCGATGATTGTAAATCCTTTTTTATTATCTTTTTTTGTCATTAGATTTCCCACCTTTCTATGGTTTACCTATATTTACGCAAAAATGCTTACGTTTATAATACACTAAAAATATAAGTCAGTCTAGCGAATATTAATATTACCGACCAGGCTATAGATTGGAAGCAAGATAGCCGCGACCATCGTGCCAGCAACTATAGCCAAAAAGACCATCAAAACTGGTTCTATCGCCGTAGACAAAGCTCGAATTTCCTCATCAAGCTCATCTTCATAAACCTGAGCAGTCTTGCCCATCATCTCATCAATCTTACCCGACTGCTCGCCAATTTTAATCATCTGCGGTACCATTGCCAGGAAATAGTCTTCGTTAGACAAAGAGGCAGACAACGCCTTACCACCCTTCACCTTATCTGACGCACGGAGTATACTTTCGCTAATAATCACATTATTGACCGCATCAGATGTAATACGAAGCATATCAAGCATTGGAACTCCAGTACTCAAAAGTACTTGTCCAGTTCTGGCAAATCGCGCCATGTACATTTTCCTAAACATCCCTTTGAACATTGGAACGTTAAGTTTGAAAATATCTTTAGTTCTGATACCCTGTTCGGTTTTTAGGTATTGTATTAGGAAATATCCACCAATGATCATTACCAATATAACAATCCACCAAAAATGAATAAAAAAGTTCGCCACTTTTATCATTGCAAGGGTTATAAATGGCAACTCCTTATTTAAGTCACGATATAAACCCTCAACTTGCGGAACAACCGTGAACAACATAAATCCGATAACTAAGATAATCACCACCAAGACAATTGATGGATACATCATGGCACCTCTAATTTTACTCATCATAGCAGCTTCTTTTTCCTGCTGAGCAGCCAATCTCTTAAGCGAATCATCCATCGTACCTGACGTCTCACCAGCCGAAACCAGAGCTACGTAAACTTTATTAAAAGCTTCTGGGTGCTTTGCGAATGAATCAGACAAGGATTTGCCGCCTTCAACGTCAGAGATAATCTCTTGAACAATTTCCTGCATGCGCTTATTCGTAGTTTGCTCCTGAACTGTTCGAAGACTTTGTGCCAAAGGCAACCCCGCCCCAATAAGGGTTGCCAACTGGCGCGTAAACACAACCTTATCCTTAGTAGTGATTCTACCAGAAAACCTCGCAAATAAATTTGCTTTATCGTCTTGTAATTCAATTTTTAACGGCACAAAGCCCTGAGCCGTCAAGAGCTTTGCGGCGGCATTTTCGCTATCAGCCTGAACAACTGATTTAACAATTTTATTACTTGCGCTATCTCTGGCTTCGTAATCATACTTCTTCATTTACTATCCCCTCATCAACCTCTCAAATTCTGTTAGGTCAACTGCAAATTCGCGAGCACTATCATACGTAATCGTACCATTCTGCACCAAATTGACCAAAGTTCGATCCATCGTCTGCATTCCTTGATCGGCGCCAGTCTGAATCACGGCATCCAATTGGTGAGATTTACCTTCGCGGATAATGTTACGCACCGCTGGATTAGCAATCAAAACCTCTGCCGCCACGACTCGTCCACCACCAATAGCTGGGACTAGTCGCTGCGAACAAATTGCCATCAAAATATTACTGAGCTGAGCGCGAATCTGCGGCTGCTGGTGTGGCGGAAACACGTCAATCATACGGTCAATTGATTGCGCGGCAGAGTTCGTGTGTAGCGTCGCAAATACCAAGTGTCCAGTTTCAGCAATTGTAATCGCTGCTGAAATCGTCTCGAGGTCGCGCATCTCACCAATCAGCACAACATCGGGGTCCTGGCGAAGACTCGAGCGCAAAGCCGCAGAGAACGAATAGGTATCGTAGTGAACTTCCCGCTGAACTACTACTGATTTTTTCGACTTGTGGGTAAATTCGATCGGATCTTCAATAGTAATAATGTGCTGTGATCTTTCAGAATTAATCTTATCAACCAGCGCTGCCAAAGTTGTTGACTTACCGGAACCAGTTGGACCAGTAACCAACACCAAACCACGAGGAAAATCTGCAAACGTATTAACAACTGGTGGCATACCCAATTCAGACGCCGACTTAATTTCATTTGGGATCAAACGTAGAGCGGCCGCCAAATTACCACGCTCATGAAAGGCGTTAACTCGGAATCGTCCCAGTGTACCAAACGCGAACGAAAAGTCGAATTCTTTATCCTTCAATAAAATCTGCCGCTGATCTTCATCAAGAATCTGAAAAACTAGCCTTTCAACCGCAGGCTCATCAAGTGGCTGAGTTCCAGCGGTCGGAATCAATGAACCATCAACCCTTAACATTGGTGGCAAGCCAACTTGAATATGAAGGTCCGAAGCTCGCTTCTTAACGACTTCCTCCAACAAAATCTCAATTCGCAATTCTTGATTATTCATGTTTCCTCCTTTTACGCGGTATCCGCCGCTACCCTATTAACTTCTTCTATTGTCGTTATTCCGTTCAACGCCTTCAGATACCCATCTTGACGCATCGTAATCATCCCTTGCTGAATTGCCATTCGCTGGATTTCCGCTGAGGTTGCGCGCTTAACAATCAAATTCTGAATCTCTTCGGTAATATCCATAACCTCATACAAACCAGCTCGTCCGGCGTAACCTCGAGGGGTTTGCGGCGTATCTTTTCCTTTTGCCAAGGCAAATGATGTCTGCGTCGCTAGCGGCAAACTTTCATACCCTAAATCTTGCGCGTATTGAGCAACCTGCTCCCTTGTTTGCGGCAATAATCCACCAACCGCCTCGCGAATTGCCTGCGTTTCCAGTGGTGATGATTGATAAATATCTCGACGGCGTGCTACTCGCCTCACCAGACGCTGACCAATAATCGTGTTTACTGTACTGGCGATAAGAAACGGCTCAATTCCCATATCCAATAAGCGCGGCAGCACACCAGCGGCGGAATTTGTGTGAAGTGTTGAGAAAACCAAGTGCCCCGTTAAAGCCGCCTGAATAGCCAAATTTGCTGTTTCATTATCGCGAATCTCACCAACCATCACAATGTCTGGGTCTTGACGCAAAATTGAGCGCAGCCCAGAAGCAAACGTCAAGCCAACTTCCGCATTCACCTGAATCTGATTGACACCATCCATCTTATACTCAACCGGATCTTCGAGCGTCACAATATTCACAGTGTCGTCCTTAATTTCCTTGATCAACGCATACAAACTCGTTGACTTACCAGAACCAGTTGGACCTGACGTCAAAATCATTCCATTTGGCCGCTTAATTCCCTTGCGAATCGTTCTTAACGCGCGCCCAGCGTAGCCCATGTCTTCCAAATTGAAAGAACTTCCACTCTTATCAAGCAGACGAATAACCACTTGTTCACCCCAGACGACAGGAGAAATCGCAATACGAAGATCAACTTCTTTGCCTGCGACGTTAACCGCAAATTGACCGTCCTGAGGAATGCGATGCTCGTCAATTTTCAGATTAGAAAGAATCTTAATACGACTAACTAGTGCCGGCTCGATACTCTTTGGAAGCTGCATAATTTCGCGCAAAACGCCGTCAACTCGACAGCGAATCTTCAGGGCTTTTTCCAATGGCTCAATATGAACGTCTGAAGCATGGCTTTTTACCGCATATTCCAAGATTGTCGACAAGGCTCGTGATATTGGTGAATCTTGAACAATTGTTTTGATATTGCCAGCTTCCGACAAAGACTCTTCCTGCGAAGCTTGTGCAGCCACATTAACAGATGACAAGTCAGTCTTATATTGATCCAAGACATGGCGGACACTCTCTTCTGAAGCCATAAATACTTTTATCGGACGCTGGATGCGATTCGACAAATAGTCCACAGCTTGAACATTATTCGCGTCGATCATTGCCACCGCTAGTCTGTTCTGAACTTCGGCCAGCGGCACAGCCATAAATCTCTCAGCAACGTCGGACGGCAATAGGGATAAAATATCCTGACTAATAACACTATTCGACAGGTTGACGTACGGCACGCCCGAAACTTGAGCTACACCATGAACCAGTAGCTCATTATCAAGCAGCCCCTCTTCACTAAGCAAACTAAATAACGGCTTGCCACTCTCAGAGGCACGCTTTAAGGCATCATCAATGACAGACTTCTCAATAAGCCCCTCGTTTACGAGCAGCTCGATCAACTTATCTTGGATGTCGTCCGTCAGTAAAGCCATTTACACCCCTTCTCTATTTGGCTGCATCTTGACCTACGAATATTTCAACAGTTGGATTTATCGCATTATTATTAAAAATCGCTGGGTTTGGCTTTTCGACGTCAGGTGATATTTCTCGAATAGTCTGTACTTTTGTGCCAGATTCTGGGACTTTTAAGAACGAGATATTAGAGGCGACAATATAGCCGATTGCCACGCCTACACCCGCGATCAGTATTACCATTGCTATGTCTGTTTTCTTCATGGCTTAACCACCTTATTCTCTAATTGTATTGTTTGTGCTGGCTCGTAATAAGCGACACCTCGAACCACCAAGCTCAATCTATCCTCATTTCGCTGGATTTCCACAGTCTTTAGGTCAATGACTCGAATAGACGCCTCTAACTTAGTTAACAATTCTTTCAATTTTTCAGCCGGACCGCTCACTTCCATAGTAAATGATATGGCATTTTCAGATGTTGACTCAGAGCTTTCACTGTCAGATCCAGATTGAGCAACGGTCAGATTTTGAATAGTCACACCAGTGGTTGTATCAATAAATTTATTCTTCAATGAAGCGCCAAGAGCGTCAGCATTTGCATTATCTGGCAATGCATCTAGTACCGTCTGAAGAGCGCTACTTTCGCTGCTTGATTTTATAGAGTTAAGAGCAGTGTTCGTGTCTAAAACTCGGATATTCTTCTTTAATTCATCAACTGATGACAAGTTTTTATCTAGACGAGAAATCGTATTTTGCTTCTCTAAAAGAATCTTTGAATGAAATACAATTTGCTGCACCAAAAATATACTCACAACAAGCGCAATCCCAGCCAAAAATGCCGCAGAAGCCACAAAAATAAACATAGTCTTTTTTGACGAATCAATCTGTTGCCGCTTGCGTATTGCAACTTCTTTATTATCGGTCGCCATTATTTCTTCTCCTGTTTTTTCGAGTTACTCTTAAACAAGCTATCTGGAATCCCCTGGCGCGAATCCGTCACATCAACCTTGCCAGTTGGCGTCAATACGGAAACTGTGCCATTATTTGCAGGCGCCAATAATTCTTCAGCATATTCAAACGAGAACGAGAATTGCAACACTTTTTTACCTTCTGAATTCTCTCCAAAACTAGTATCGCCATCTTTTATCTCCTTAGTCAGGCTAACCTCAGAGCTTTTATCACCATCAGTAGTCTGGACTTTCGTATTCAAGATGGTTTTCTTTAAGGTCTCTAGCGCACTATAGCCGTTAACTGCACTGCCCTCCAGAGTAATAGTTTTTGACTCAGGATTGACTTTTATATCTGAAAAACTAACATTATTTGGTGCGACCGGATTAACCGCCGTTACAACATCAAAGATTCTTGAATTAATCTTCTTTCCAGAATGTTGTTCATTGATCTTTGTTAATTGATTTTGAATCGTTACAACCTTATTGAGATCTTCGACCGCCATCAATTTATCGTTCCTATCCTTAATAACTCCGTTCTGAACCGCCTCAGCTGCAATCTGGCTACCCAAAACCAATGCTAAAACAACTACTGCCGCAATCGAAACCCCACCTACCAAGAACGATATCGAAATAACCCGATTACGCATAGCCCGAGTCTTCAATAGCTCGCGCTTAACGTTTGGAAGAAGATTTATCTCAATCATGATATATTACTCCTTTGTGCCAACCCTACGGCAATAGCGAATTCTGAAGCAATCGGCGCCAATTGCTGCTGATCCGACTGAGAAACTTGAACACGCTGCCACGGATCTGCGGTAATTGACTGGACTCCGGTTTTATTCATCACATATCCATCAAGCTGCGAAATAGCTGAACCAAACCCTGACAACAAAATTCCAGAAACTGCTACGCTTGGATATCGAGTTTGGAAAAACTTTATAGATTTTACCAGCTCTGAAGAAAAATTGTCGAGAGTTGAATCAATTGCCCTTAGCACTTGCCCATCCAATTTATCCGGTGCCAAACCAAACTTCAAAATAAACTGACGAGCTTGATCTTCTTGAACGCTAAGATTCTGAACCGCCGATCGAACCAAAGACGAAAGCCCAGTCGGAATCATACGAATAAGTCGCGGTGCCCCGTTATAGACGACTGCCAAATCCGTTGAATTTTCTCCCATATTGATAATCAAACGCGCATCCTGAGAATCGGTAGCCGATAAAGAGCGAACCATAGCAATAGCGTTCGGCTCCTCAGCAATCACATTGAAGCCAAGATTTTCAACTAACTCCAAACGCTCTTCTGCGTAAGACTTCGCTGTACTTGTCAGTAAAATCTCATACTGATTCTGTGCGTGTAAACTCTCACCCAAAAGCACCCAGTCAACTTCCGCCTCGTCCAAAGACATTGGAATATATTGATCAACTTGATACTTCATCATCGCCTTTAGTTCTTGTTCAGGAACTTTTGGCACGTCAATAATAGTCGAGAATGTCTTATTTGACGGCAGTCCAACAGCCACATTGGAGGTCTTAATTCCAGCTTGACCAACAGCAGTCATAATAGCCTCACCCAAGCGTCGCTTAGACTCTGGAGAATCACCGCTCGTTATCTTAGAATCAACTGGCGTATAACCGTAATGTGACAAACTCCATCCCGTGCCAGTACGAGACAATTGAACCACTCGCACCGCATTAGTATCGATGTCTAGTCCGAAGAAGTCGCCCAACCCTTTTGCTAATTTCATAACTATTAGTAATTATATACATTAGCGTTTTAATTTGCAAACTTTTAATATCTTGGCGGCAATTCGCGAACATTCATCGTGCTAATCGCGCCAGTGTTTCGATAATTATTGTAAGCCCAAATATAAGTATCCGCTCTTAAGTTAATGATTTCTGCTGGAGTTCCAGGATGCATGTTCGGATCATTCTTTGCAGACGAAGCGTGCTTTCCGCCGTAAGTTCGCCGCAAGAATAAGCGTCCGGTTTTAATTGGTCCGTTGATTCTCAATTGTTTACCACAAGAAGCCTCAGAAACTCCGCTCAGCCAACTTCCGGCATTAATTACCACGCCACAAGTACTAACATATCCATCTTTCTGAGTAATCAACCAAGCATTCACTTCCCCAACCGAAGGCTCTATAATAATATTCTTCGCATAGATGATTAGTTGCGGCAATTGGCGCACATCATTCGTGTCTGTGTATAGCAAATCACCCGAAATCCTAACTACGCCCGAGGACTTTATGACTATACTTTTGCCTACACTTAATTTTGACCCTGTTAAGGTTACGTTTCCAGCGTTATATTCACCCGAAGCTAGGCTATTTACATCTACATTGCCAGAAATATTACCTTTCGCCCCACCAACCGACGGTAAAGTAAAATTATCTGGAACCGAACTGGTGCTGCTAAAATTACCAAACTTTGGAGTATTAGCGAAAGTTAATTTATTGTAATCGCGTGGATTTACACCCGAGCGACCATTAAACGATGATGATAATCCAGCTCCTGAAGCTGATTCAGCCTCACCATTGGCAATAATTCCATATTCACCCCAAGAGCCATACATATTCTGATAAGTACGATCCATGGTGTAAGACAGTGATATATCACTAATCACCAGGCCTATATGAGACGGATTAGACTTAACGTAAATATCAATCACATTTCCATCTCCATACAAAACAGTACCCGGCTTCATTTCAGCAGTGAATCGAGACCCAGCCGTAAATCCTGGGAGCGCCCAACCCTGATGCTGCACACCACTAGACACACCTCCTGCATTTCCTACAGCATCCATTTCATAACCATTTATCTTTACCCTAACATAGTTATCGGCGGCACCAGCAAAATTAAGACTCAATTTTTTAGCATTTTTTAGCTCACCTAATTTGACGTTTTTTAACCTAAAAACATAAGTATCTCCACATTCCAACATTTTCGAATCAGTGACAAAAAGACATTTTTTTACGGCCGGATCTGGTTTATCGTCGGAATAAGTATGGCGTCCATAGCTATTAATACTAATCCACTTTGCATTCGGAATCTCATCCCAAACGCCCTGATGACAATATGGACTACCAGGAATAATGGGAGACTTTCCTACCAAGTTTTTATCAGCTATAGCATCACACGGAACAAAACCCTCACTTTGATGAAGTCCGCTTCCATCACGCCACCAAGTCGTTACGGCAGTTCTCGCTTCATATTCATTAGTTAGGTTATTCGCATTGCCTCGGCAATTTGGCAGATCCTCGACTGTATTGGTGGATTTATTATACGCTTTCTGATTACCATTACCTCCGTATGAATCTTCCGAACAAATTATCGACCAATGTTCATCCGACTTATCACCGTCTTTATATCCATAATTACTAGAATTAACAACCTTATCTCCTTTAAGAATATTACCGTTTCTATCTAAACCTGTACCCCATAGTCCCATTGATTGCATCGTAGGTTTATCTACAATAGTCTGACTGTCTGGTCCAATTATAGTATTAGATGTCGTGCTGGTAATTACATCTTTATCTGTTTTTACATCTCCACCCCAAACCTGAACTTTTGGCCTCTTTGAAGTTTTGACACACTTAATCGCATACCTAAAATCTGTCGAAGAAACCAGACCATTATAGCCGCTAACCATCGCAACATAGCATAAACTGTCATTGGAGTTCAATTTCACACCTCCAAGCGTATCGGTGGCGTTAGTCGCAATTGTCGTTAATCCAACATTAAGCTGGTTATTTCCACCATTGCCAACAATCTCTTTACACGTATTACCGTCAATATTCAGCTCCCTGTGTTGCTCTTTTATTAATCGCACAACCGCACACGACCAATCATGAGTCGTTCCGCTTGCTAATGAAATTGATGCTCCATCCATACTCGAAACTTCTGTGTCCCGAGAAATAAACCTAGCAAGTGCGTACGAAGAGCCTTGTGTTTTAGCTGGTCCTTTATTACTTAAACCAGCATTTATACCATCAACACTAGTAGCGCTTTCTGCGTTAATGTAATCTGAATTGACGTTCACCGAAGGTTCGACATCATAATCATATGGCACCTCAACACAAGCATAAGACGAATACGTCCAACCAGCAGTTGATCGAGCACTCCCCTTACTCCAATAAACTCGCTGACAAATGCGCTTTCCCATATCCTCTTTCTTGATGACTCGTGTATACATAAATTTATTTTTTCCAAGTTCGCCATGAAGATCTTCCAATCGAGATTTACCATTCAACGCCTCCATAGAGGTAGTGAGATAATCTGCTGGGTTATATTTACGAATCCAAGCATAGTCACTCCATTTAGATTTATTTTCAAATTTCGCAGAACCTTCGCTATGCCAAGCACCTCGCCCATTTAAGCTCGTGTCGCTATCTATTGGCTGATTCGTTCTTAAGTCAAAAACATCTTGTTGAACGCCGACTATAACATCATCTGTAGGTCCATTCTGAACGCGAATACCATGCCACCAGTCAACAGTATCGCCAGGCTTTACATTTCTTAATCTATTCGGTCCACTCTTCCAATCAGAGCCGTAATTTTCAGTGTCTGCCGGATTAAAATTCTTAGTTACCCAAGATTCACCCCATAAAGTCCAATTTGATGAACTTGGCGCCGCATACGTATAGATAAAAAAAGCCGTTACTGAAATAACTAAAGCCACTACTATTGCCAGCATGCCCACCTTAGGCAATGAGTATTTTCTTCTCA